>NZ_QSBB01000005.1:15095-105009 GCF_003465595.1 Collinsella sp. AF05-9 | reverse complement strand
TGAGCGAAAACCCGCCAGAGCGAGCAAGGTGCCTTGAAACGAGGCGGCATTGATCTTTTGATCATGCCGCCGAAGTTGAAAGGCAGATTGCCGCTCTGGCGGGTTTGCAGCGTCAACTGGTTACGCGGGCTGGTAAGCCCGCGTAACCCTAATAGTTGGCCTCGTAACCGTTGCCGTCGCCGGTGGGCTGTTCGTAGTAGTCCGAATCGCTCGAATCGCTTGAGCCATCGGAATCGTCAGAGCTGACCGATGAGGTTGCGGTGCCGTTTGCGTAGTCGTCAGACGTGTTGTTGCTGAGGTCGCCGATCGTAGAGCTGGAGCCGTCGGAAAGACCCATGGTGTTGGGACCCTTGGGATCCTTGCCGGCATCGACGCGCTCCATCATTTCCTTGAGCTCGTCCTCGTAGACAAAGACGTAGCTCACACCGTCAATCATGGTGCTGTCGTCGGCGTACGAAGGCAGGTTGGCCGAGTAGATACCGTCGACATCCATACCGCGCATGGCGTTGACCGTAGCCACGATATCCTGAACGCTCATATCGGTTACGAGCATATCGGACAGCGAATTAACCAGGCCAAAGATCTTCGTGGCATCGAAGTTATTGAGAATCTGGTTGGCAAGGGCGCCAAGCACCTGACGCTGGTGGCGCATGCGCGTGTAATCGCCGTCGGCATAGGTGTAGCGGCAGCGGGCATAGGTAAGGGCGGTGGCACCGTCCATATGCTGCTGGCCAGCGGTAATCTTAATATCCAGGTGCTCGGGGTCGTCAACATCATCGGTTGCGTTAATGTCGATACCGCCAACCGAATCAATCAGCGCCTGCATACCGTCGAAGCTGACCTCGGCATAGTGGGAAATCTGAACACCGCACAGCTCGTTGACCGCCTCGACCATGGCCTCGGCGCCGCCAACGGTATGGCAGGCGTTGATCTTCATGGTCTCGCCCTTGTACTCGACCTTGGTGTCGCGCGGAACGGAAATGAGCGTCGCCTGCTTTTGCGTGGGGTCGATGCGTGCCAGGATAATCGAGTCGGCACGATACGTATCCTCGCCCGGACGGCCGTCGGTACCAAGAAGCAGCACGTAGAACGGATCCTTTGCCTCATCGGTGTCAACCAGAACCCGACGCAGATTGTCGGTAATGACATTAGAATCGCCGAGCTTGCCCATAATGGTGGCAAACCACAGGCCGGCAGCGGTAGTGGCACTCAACAGCACGCCAAGCACGACAATGAGCGCGACGTGACGAATCGTGTGGCTACGACGACGTTGGCGAGCGCGCTCGGAATAGCGAGCCACGTTATCGCGACTGTAGATCTTGGCCTGCGCACCAGTTGAGGGTCTTCGGGTGGTGGTATCTGCGAGGGGCTTTTTATTAAACATAGGCAACCTGTATTAGTAGATGACGGGATCGGGGACGGTAGCATGCTCGACATGCGCGCCGAGCGCCTGCAGCTTTTCGACAAACTGCTCGTAGCCGCGCTTGATGTGATGGATAGCCGAAACCTCGGTCGTCCCGTCGGCGATCAAGCCCGCTACGACGAGGGCCGCTCCGCCGCGCAGATCGGGCGAGGTAACCTGTGCACCCGAGAAGCCCTTGACGCCATGAATCATGGCATGATGGCTCTCGATACGAATGTCGGCACCCATGCGCACCAGCTCAGAGGCAAACATAAAGCGATTCTCGAAGATGTTCTCGGTAATAACGGAACTGCCGTCGGCAAGGGCGGAGAGCACCATAATCTGCGCCTGCATGTCGGTCGGGAAACCGGGGAACGGAAGCGTCTGGATGTCGACCGGCTTGATACGCTCGGCACGGTTCACATGGACGCCATCCTCGACGCGCTCGCAGTCGATACCCATGAGCTCCATCTTCTTGAGCACCATGCCCAAATGAATGGGGCAAAAGCCCGTGACATCGACACCGCGATCGTCTGCCATCAACGCACCGGCGACGATAAAGGTACCGGCCTCGATGCGGTCGCCCACTACGCGATGGGTAACAGGATGCAGCTCTTCCACGCCCTCGATGGTCACGACAGGCGTACCGGCGCCAACAATCTTGGCACCCATTTCGTTGAGCATGTTGGCGAGATCGACGATCTCGGGCTCGCGGGCGGCATTGTCGATAACCGTGGTGCCCTGCGCGCGCACGGATGCCATAATGAGGTTCTCGGTCGCACCGACACTGGCAAACTCGAGCGTGACGGTGGTACCGCGCAGGCCCTGAGGCGCGCTGGCGTTGATGTAGCCGTGGGCGGTATCAAACTCGACGCCCAGGGCCTCGAGACCCAGAATATGCATGTCGATCTTGCGGGCACCTAGGTTGCAGCCGCCCGGCATGGCGATCTTGGCGCGATGGAAGCGACCCAGCAGGGGCCCCATGACGGCGGTGGAAGCACGCATCTTAGCGACGAGCTCATAGGGAGCCTCCCAGGAATCGACCTGAGAGGTATCGATCTCGAGCGTGTGCTCGTCGAGAACATCGATCGTAGCGCCCATGCCCTTGAGCACCTTGCCCATCACGTGGACATCGGAAATATCGGGCACGTTCTGCAGCGTCGTCTTGCCCGGCGCCAGAAGCGTTGCCGCCATGAGTTTGAGCGCGGAGTTCTTAGCACCCGAGACGGGCACGGAGCCTCCGATGGCGTGGCCACCCTCAACGCGGATAATATCCAAGGTCTACCCTTTCAAAAAGCATGCCCGGGGTGGCCAAGCCATCCCGGGCATGATGTGTTCGCAAATGGTCGAACGCTAAATCGTTTGACTATTGGGCAAGCTTGAGCTTACACCATGCGATTTCATTATAGAGGTAGGCGCGGCGTGCATCATCCTCCGACAAATTACCCAGCTTCTCTTCAAAACCTTGAATATCAGCTTTAAGCTTGTCGGCATCGACGGTCGCCAAATCGCAAGCGCGCTCGGCGAGAACGGTCACGACATCGTCCGCAACCTGGGCATAGCCGCCGGCCACGGCAAACGTGTGGTCGACAGTGCCCATGGCCTTATCGGAAACGCGAACGTAACCGCGGTCGATCGTGCAGATCTCGCTGGAGTGAGCAGGCAGAACGCCAAACTCGCCATCCGTGGACGGAATCGACACAAACGCAGCGTCGCCCTCATAGGCGCAGCTCACGGGGCACACGATGCGGATACGCATAACCTACTTCTCCCCCATCTTGCGGGCGCGCTCGCGCACGTCCTCAATCGTGGAAGCATAGCGGAAAGCCTGCTCGGGCAGGTCATCGGCCTTGCCGTCGACAATCTCGGCGAAAGAGCGAACGGTATCCTCGACGCGGACGTAGACACCGGGGTTACCGGTGAACTTCTCGGCGACGTGGAAGGACTGCGAGAGGAACTGCTGAATCTTACGGGCACGGTTGACCGTAAGGCGCTGTTCCTCGGACAGCTCGTCCATACCCAGAATGGCGATGATGTCCTGAAGGTCGGAGTACTCCTGCAGGAGCTCCTGGACCTTGACGGCGACACGGTAGTGCTCCTCGCCGACGATCGAGGGATCGAGAGCGTCGGAGGAAGACGCGAGCGGGTCGATAGCCGGGAACAGGCCGAGCGACGAAATGCTACGCGAAAGAACCGTGGTAGCGTCGAGGTGCGTAAACGTCGTGGCAGGCGCCGGGTCGGTCAGGTCGTCTGCGGGGACGTAGACAGCCTGGACGGAGGTAATGGATCCCGTCTTGGTCGAGGTAATGCGCTCCTGGAGGTCACCCATCTCGGTTGCCAGTGTGGGCTGGTAACCAACGGCGGACGGCATACGGCCCAGCAATGCGGAAACCTCGGAACCCGCCTGGGAGAAGCGGAAGATGTTGTCGATGAACAGCAGGACGTCCTGGCCGCGATCGCGGAAGTACTCAGCGGTGGTAAGGCCGGCCAGACCGATGCGCAGACGCGCTCCAGGCGGCTCGTTCATCTGACCATAAACCAAGCAGGTCTTGTCGATAACGCCAGACTCGCTCATCTCGAGGAACAGGTCGGTGCCCTCGCGGGTACGCTCGCCGACACCGGTGAACACCGAGGTGCCGCCGTGCTCCTGGGCGAGGTTGTTGATAAGCTCCTGAATCAGAACGGTCTTGCCGACGCCGGCGCCGCCGAACAGGCCGGTCTTGCCGCCACGGATGTAGGGCTCGAGCAGGTCGACGGCCTTGATGCCGGTCTCGAAGATCTCGGTCTTGGTGGTGAGCTCGTCAAAGCGGGGCGCTGCATGGTGGATGGGGTAGAACTCCTCCACCTCGGGCATGGGCTTGCCGTCGACGGGCTTGCCCATGACGTTCCAAATGCGACCGAGCGTCTTGGGACCAACGGGCATCTTCATGGGCTCACCGGTATCGGTGGCGATGAGGCCGCGCTGCAGGCCATCGGTCGAGGACATGGCGACCGTGCGGACGACGCCGCCCGGAAGCTGGCTCTCGACCTCAAGGATCGTGCTCAGATGACCGATCGGGGTCTCGGCCTCGACCGTGAGCGCGTTGTAGATCGGGGGCACCGCGCCGTCAAACTTGACGTCGACGACAGGGCCGATGATTCGCACGATGCGACCATCACCGGCAGTCGTCTTCTTGGTGGCTTCCTCGACCGCAAGCTTTACGGTGTTATTAGCCATTACTGTTCCTCCAATGCTGAGGCTCCGCCGACGATCTCGTTGATCTCGGTCGTGATCGAAGCCTGGCGCACGCGACTATACGTGCGGGTAAGGGTCGAGATGATCGCGGTGGCGTTTTCCGTCGCGGAGTGCATGGCCTTGCGGCGTGCACCCTGCTCGGCAGCCGCCGAATCGATCAGGGCCTGGTAGATGACCGTCAGGATATAAGACGGCACAAGCTTGCCGAGAACATGCTCAGGAGAGGGCACGAACTCGAACGTGGACGAGATGCGCTTAGGGGCGTCGGTCTCGTTCTTACGCGGACCGTGGGCCATAGCGATCATCTCGGGGTCGAGCGGCAACAGATGCTCGACGCGAAGCTCCTGATCCACGCGGTTCTTGGCGTGGTGGTAGACAAGCTCGACACGGTCAAGCTCACCGGCACGATACGCATCGCAGATATGAGAGGAAATCATGCGGGCCTGATTGAAATCGGGCTCAGAGGAGTTGCCCTCAAAGTGCATGACAACGTTTGCGCGGTCACGGAAATACGTGGCCGGCTTACGCCCGCACGCGATGATCTCGCACTCGATGCCGTCGTTCGCCCAAGAAGCGGCGAGCTTTTCGGCCGTGCGCTCCACCGTCGTATTGAAACCGCCGGCAAGGCCGCGGTCCGAGGCAATAACGACAATCAGGCCATGCTTGACGCTCTCATGCTTCTGCAGCATGGGATCGGTGCCCGAACAGGAGGCGTCGCCGGCGACCGTCAACATGACGTCGGTCAGCGCCTCCTTATAGGGCTCGGCCTGCTTGGAGCGATCGAGGGCACGACGGATCTTGGCCGTAGAGACCATCTCCATCGTGCGCGTGATCTGCTTGGTCGTGGTAACCGAGGAGATTCGCTTCTTAATGTCGCGAAGGTTGGCCATGGGGCTTAGTTCTCCTCTGATCCAGAAACATCCGAATGGTGCTTGGCCATGAACTGCTGCTTGAAGTCGCCGATGACGCGCAAGAGCTCAGCCTTGATGTCATCATCGATCTTCTTGGCGCGAACCTTGTCGAGCAGCGAGCCAAAGCCATTGTCCATGTACTCGATGAGCTCGGCACGGAAGGGCAGCACGTCGGCGATCTCCAGGTCATCCAGGAAGCCCTCGTTGCCAGCGAACAGCGTAACGATCTGCTCGCCAACCTCAAACGGCTTGTAACGCGGCTGCTTCAGGAGCTCGGTCATGCGAGCACCATGGGTCAGCTGCTTCTGAGTAGCCTCGTCGAGGTCGGAGCCGAACTGCGTAAAGCCAGCGAGCTCCTGGTACGAAGCGAGGTCCAGACGGAGGTTGCCGGCGACCTGCTTCATGGCCTTGGTCTGCGCATCGCCACCGACGCGGGACACGGAGATGCCCACGTCGACTGCCGGGCGCTGACCCTGGAAGAAGAGCTCGGACTGCAGGTAGATCTGACCATCGGTAATGGAAATGACGTTGGTCGGAATGTAGGCCGAGACGTCGCCGTCCTGGGTCTCGATGATCGGCAGTGCCGTCATGGAGCCGTAACCGTTCTTCTTGGACATCTTGACGGCACGCTCGAGCAGACGAGAGTGCAGGTAGAAGATGTCGCCAGGATAGGCCTCGCGTCCGGGCGGACGATGCAGCGTCAGCGACATCTGACGGTAGGCCACAGCCTGCTTGGACAGGTCGTCGTAGATGACGAGCACGTGGCCGCCGGGGTTGGTCTCGCTGGCGGGCTTGCCGTCCTCGCCGTTGTACATGAAGAACTCGCCGATAGCGGCACCGGCCATAGGCGCGATGTACTGCATAGGGGCGGAATCGGCAGCGGTGGCCGAAACGATGATGGTGTAGTCGAGCGCACCGTGCTGAGCGAGGGTCTCGCGGATGTTGGCAACCGTGGAGGCCTTCTGGCCGATGGCGACATAGATGCAGACCATGCCCTTGCCGCGCTGGTTGAGAATAGCGTCGATGGCGATGGCGGTCTTACCGGTCTTACGGTCGCCGATGATGAGCTCACGCTGACCGCGGCCAATAGGCACCATGGAGTCGATAGCGAGCAGACCGGTCTGAACCGGCTCGCACACCGGGGTACGGTCGATGACGCCGGGGGCCTTGAACTCGATGGGGCGACGGTGCGTAGCGACGATGTCGCCTAGGCCGTCGATGGGCTGGCCGAGCGGATTGACGACGCGGCCGAGCATGGCGCGGCTCACGGGGATATCCATAATGCGGCCAGTGGTGCGGCACTCGTCGCCTTCCTTGATGGAGTCGACGGCACCGAACAGAACGGCGCCGACCTCGTCACGGTCAAGGTTCTGGGCAAGGCCGAAGACGGTCTCACCGGTATCGGAGCTCTTGAACTCCAGAAGCTCGCCTGCCATGGCGCTCTTGAGGCCGGAGACGCGCGCGATGCCGTCGCCTACCTCGTCGACCGTTGAAACCTCATGCGTATCGACCGTCGCGGAGAGGCTCGTGAGCTGCTCCTGCAGTTTCTTGGCGATATCCTGGGCATTGAGGGTTTCGGACATTAGGCTTCACCTCCGTACGAATTAGCAGAGTTTGCGAGGGTCTCCTGCGCGATGCGCAGCTGCGTCTTGACGGAAATATCACGACGCTCGCCGCGGGCCTCGAGCACCAGGCCGCCCACGATAGACGGGTCGACCTGCTCGATAAGGAATACCTTGCGGCCGAAGTCCTGCTCGCATTTCTTAGTGATGGTTTGACGCAGCTCGTCGTCGAGCGGGATCGCCGTGGTGACGGTCACGCCCACTACATCCTCGTCTTCCTCGGCAACATACTTAAAGGCAGCTGCCACCTTGGGAAGAAGGTCGAGCTGGTCGCGCTTGGACATGGTGTCGAGCACGGCGATGATCTCGGGGCTGGCAGAAGCCAAGCGCTCGATCATCTCGAGGTCCTCGAACACATGGTTCTCGGCCTTAGCGGCTTCCAGAAGGGAGCGCGCGTAGGTCTCGAGCACCTTGTCCTGATAGCGGCTAGTCGGCATTCAGGCTACCTGCTTCCTGGATGTAGCGCTCGATGAGCTTCTTCTGCTCGGTCTCGTCCTCGAGTGCCTCGCCCACGATCTTGGTGGCGACGGCAACGGACAGGTCGGCGATGGAGCTCGCGGCACCGGCGTAAATGGACTTGCGCTCGTCCTCGACGGTCGTATGGGCCTTGGCGATGATCTCCTCGGCCTCCTTGTGAGCAGCCTCGATGATACGGGCGCGCTCGGACTCGGCGTCCTTACGGGCCTCGAGAACGATGTCGGCAGCCTGACGACGGGCGTCGGTGACGATCGAGTCGGACTCAGCGCGCTTGGCGATAGCCTCCTGCTTGGTCTTCTCGGCCTCGTCGAGGCTCTCCTCGATCTTCTTGCCGCGCTCCTCCATGGTTTTCATGATGCCCGGCAGGGCGACCTTGGCCAGCACGATCCAGATAATCAGGAAGGCGATAAGCGCCGGGATGAACTCCGCCATCTTAGGGATGAGGATGTCCGCACCGGCAGCGCCGTCCTCGGCGAACGCGGAAACCGGCATGAGCAGCGCGGCCGCGGACGCGGAGAGTGCGATCGCGCTCTTCTGGGATGAAAGATTCATACTTGACGCTCCGTGCTATTTAACGATCAGCGCGACAACGAAGCCGATCAGAGCCAGAGCCTCGCCGAAGGCGGAGCCCATGATGAAGACGGTGAACACGCGGCCCTGGACCTCAGGCTGACGGGCCATAGCACCCGTAGCACCCAGAGCAGACAGGCCGATAGCAAGACCAGCGCCGATAACACCGAGACCGTAACCGATAACTCCCACGATTCCTCCTTTGTCGTGCGTGTCTTATTTCACGCAGGATAACCTTTTTATAACTGCCGGGCTCCATGGGTACGGGCACCGGCGGTTTAACGAATTGCCTTACCTTGAAGACGCGAACGGAAGCCTACTCCTCCTCCGCAACCTCCTCTGCCTCGGAGACATACACGGCGGTAAGGACCGTGAAGACGTAAGCCTGGATGGCGCCGACCACAAGCTCGATCGCATAGATCAGGATGAGGATGGCAAGCCAGGCCAGCGAAGGCAGGGCGCCGACGGCGTGCGCCGCGGAAACCTGCTGAAGCAGCGGCTGCATGAACATGCTCGCCATGATGGCGAACGAACCCATGACCACGTGTCCTGCGAACATGTTGCAGAACAGACGGACGGCGAGCGTGATGAGGCGCAGGAAGGTCGAAAAGAGCTCGACGACCCACACGAGCACGTTCATCGGGAAGCTCACGCCCTGCGGGGCGAGGCTCTTGATGTAGCCGATCACGCCGTGAGCCTTGCATCCGTAGTAGATGAAGTACACGAAGGCGAAGATGGCGAGCGCGGCGGTGGAGCCGATTGCGCCGGTGCCGGGCTTCATTCCCGGGATCAGGCCGATCATGTTATTGATCAGGATGAACAGGAAAAGCGAGCACAGGAACGGGAAGTGCTTCTTCCAGTTCTCACCCACGACGCCCTTGCCGATATCGTTCTCGACGTACTCGATGATGTACTCGAAACCGTTGACGAAGAAGCCCTTGGGAACCAGGGTCTGCTTCTTCTTGAACACGGCCAGGACGATCAGGAGCACGATCGTGGAGACGATCAGCCAAAACGAGTACTGCGTGATGCCGCAGCTCAGATCGCCCACGACAGGGGTGGAGCTGAACTCGCTGACCAGATGATTAATCTCATCAGGCAGCTTTTCAAAAATTTCCACGACTTACCTTTCGACCTCATGAGGATCTCGCAGCGCCTTGGCGACGCGAACCGTGCAGGCGGCCATAAAGGCCACGAAGCCGATCGCCTCGCCCAGGAGGAACATGCGAAATGCCTCTCCGAACAACACAAACACAACCAAGGTAAAGACGAGCAGGGCGATTGCCGAGACCGCCAGACTCACCATACCCTTGAGCATGTCCGCATTCTGTCTATCGTCAAGAACCGGCTTGAGCGTAAAGACAAAGGGAAGGAAGGCGATCGCGCCCGCGATGGCACCTGCAACGATAGCGAGCAAATCGGCTATCTGAAACACTGGCGTCCTCACTTTCCCTTTTTAACGCTTCACAGAACAGTTCCCGCCAAACATTGGTGACTATTGTACGAGCCAATCGCTAAAGTACAACCGAAAAAGCATCGGTTAATACGCACCTGTTCGTTTTCTTAAGACCTTCTTTATGCCGCAGGTACGGTAATACGTTTTTCTCGAACCCTGCAGGGCAAAACGTCCGTTAACAGGAGTGCGCGCGGTCGCCTTCTGTTCGTCCGCGCGCACCGTTTCTTCGTATTTGCAGCCGCGGTCGTCTTAGTCCAGCGACTAGAGCGTGCCGTAGATACGGTCGCCGGCGTCGCCCAGGCCGGGAACGATGTAGGCAGCCTCGTTGAGATGGTCGTCGATGGCGCAGGTATAGATATGCACATCAGAATCCTTCTCAGTCAGCGACTTGAGGCCCTCGGGGGCCGCGACGATGCACAGCATGCGGATGTCCTTGACACCGCGCTCGCGCAGGTAGCTGATGGCCATCTCGGCCGAACCGCCCGTGGCGAGCATGGGGTCGACAACCAGGCAGATGCGCTGGTCGATATCCTTGGGCATCTTGCAGTAATACTCGTGCGGCTCGTGGGTGACCTCGTCGCGCTCCATGCCGATGTGGCCCACGCGAGCGGAGGGCACCAAGTCGAGAATGCCGTCGACCATTCCAAGGCCCGCACGCAGGATGGGCACGATGGCGAGTTTCTTGCCGGCGAGCTGTTTGAACGTGGCGGTAGTGATGGGGGTCTCGACCTCGACGTCTTCCATAGGCAGGTCGCGCATGGCCTCGTAGCCGTCAAAAAGCGCGAGTTCGCGCACGAGCTGGCGGAACTGGTTGGTGCCGGTGTTTTTGTCGCGCAGGATCGACAGCTTGTGCTGGACGAGCGGGTGATCGACAAGCGTCACACGGGACGTATCGTAGGTGACGGTCATGGGTTGATTGCCCCTTTCGTTGCGGCCGCAATACGGCCTTGCTGACAAGGCGCGCAGCAATGTTGCCGCCGCACGCCATGCATTAGTTTAGCGGTTTGTTGTATCGAGCAGCCCATCGCAGCCCTACTGTGCGGTACTGAGCGAGCGCCTGACTGCATCACGCCAGCCCGCAAGGTTTTGTTCGCGGCGCTCGGCGGACATGTGGGGAAGGAAGGTCCTAACGATCTGGGCATTTTGCTCCAGCTCTTCTAGGTCTTCCCAATAGCCGACGGCAAGACCCGCCAAGTACGCGGCACCGATTGCCGTGGTCTCCACCGTCTCGCATTGCAGCACGGGGATATCCAGCAGGTCGGCCTGGAATTGCATGATGAACTCGTTGCGCGAGGCACCGCCATCGACAGACAGGCGCTCAATCGAAAGCCCCACGTCCTGCTCCATGGCGCGCAACACGTCGTAGCTCTGATATGCCATGGATTCGCAGGCGGCACGTACGATGGTCGCACGGCTCGAGGCGCCGGTCAGACCGCACACGATACCGCGGGCATGCGGGTCCCACCAGGGAGCACCCAAACCCGCAAAGGCGGGAACGAAGTAGCAGCCCTCGTTGTCGCTAATCGAAGCGGCGAGTTGTGCCGACTCGCTCACGCTCGAGATGATGCCCATGTTGTTGCGAAGCCAGTTCATCGTTGAGCCGGCGGCAAAAATAGAGCCCTCGAGCGCATAGCTGACTTTGCCGTCCGCAGCGATACCGATGGTGGAGACCAGGCCATTCTTGGATTCGACGATCTCGTCGCCGGTGTTCATGAGCATAAAGCAGCCCGTGCCATAGGTGTTTTTGGTCTGACCGGGACGGAAACAGCAGTGGCCGAACAGCGATGCCTGCTGGTCGCCCGCCACACCCATGATGGGCGGCATGTTGGTCATGATGTCGCTCGCGACGCGGCCGTAGTCGCCCGAGCTCCAGCGAACCTCGGGCATCATGGAACGTGGAACGTCAAAGAGTGCCAGCAGGTCGTCGTCCCAATCGAGCGTATGGATATTAAAGAGTGCCGTGCGGCTGGCATTGGTGTAGTCGGTGGCAAAGACCTGGCCGCCGGTGAGGTTGTAGATGAGCCAGGTGTCGATGGTGCCAAACATGAGGTCGCCCGCCGCCGCGCTCTCGCGTGCGCCGTCGACGTTGTCGAGAATCCACTGCACCTTGGAGGCCGAGAAATACGGGTCGAGCGTGAGTCCCGTGCGGGAGCGCACCAGCTCCTCGCAACCCTGTTCAACCAACGCGTCGATTGCCGGCGCGGTACGGCGGCACTGCCATACGATGGCGTTATAGATCGGCTGACCGCTCACGCGGTCCCAGACCACCGTGGTCTCGCGCTGGTTGGAGATGCCGATGGCGGCAATGCGGTCGGAGTGGATACCGCTCTTAAACTGGACTTCCATCATGACGGCGATCTGGCTAGCAAGGACCGCCATGGGGTCTTGCTCCACCCAGCCGGGACGCGGGAAGCTGGTTTTGACGCTGCGACGTGCCTGCGCGACGATGCATCCGTACTCGTCGACGATGGTCGCAAGTACCGAGGTGGTGCCGCAGTCGAGCGCCATGATGTAGGAACCGCCAAAGTCAAACGAGGCATCTTCCATGCCCAGGCTGCCCAGATTCAACGACATCGCTTATACCTTTCTATTGCATCGGGTCGGACAGGACCCGTTCGATCTCTGATGCGGGAAGTGCGCCTTGGCGCAGGATCTGGAGCCCGCCGTGCTGAAACGACACGATGGTCGAGGCGTCGCGACACGGGGTCTCACCGGCGTCGACGGCAACATCGACCCCCTCCAGGATGCGACCCTCCACCGTGATAAAACTTGCCGGCGCGGGCGCGCCATGCGTGTTGGCGCTGGTGCAGGCAAGGGGGCTGCCACAGGCGCGAATGAGCGCCTGCACCACGGGCGAGGCCGAAGCGCGAAGTGCCACCGTGTCGTCGGCAGCGCGCATAAAGGTCGGCACGCAGGGGGCTGCCTTGACCACGATAGTCAGGGCTCCCGGCCAGCATCGTCGCGCGAGTATGCGGGCATCTTCCGGGATATCCACGCCATAGCGGTCGAGTGCTTCGACGCCATCGACCAGCCAAGCGACGGTTTGCGTGAGTTCACGTTGCTTGAGAGTGAAGATACGGCGATAGCCGGTGCCGAGCGCAGGAACTGCGGCGCCATTGACGGCAGCCTGCGGATCGCGCGGCCACGATGGGAATTCGCTTGTATCTTGGGGCACGGCGTCCGAGAAGGCGTTGACTGCCACGGCGACACCGTAGACGGTCTCGGTCGGGATCAAAGCCAGGCCGCCGCGGCCGAGCACCTCGGCCGTGCGCTCGACGGCAAGCCGATGCGGCTCGCGCGTTCCCTCGTATACCCGATAGACCGTCTGCATGTGTATGCCAGCCCCTTACGTTCTGGTGCAAGTTTGTTTACTGTGGGGCATTCTCGCACGAAACGTTCAACCTATTTGCCCAGAGCGCATGTTGGTTTGGTGAGCGGCTCTAGTAGTCGGTGAAAGTGAGGGGGTTATTGGACTGCGACGAACTTCTTTGGCCTGCCGGCGTGACGTTCTTGGGCGGCGTAACGCTCGATACTGTCTATCGTTATCATCCGACGGCCGTCGACGAGTTCAACATCGAGCTTTCCGGCTTTGACCAGCGCGGTAATCCGCGGAGCGGAGACTTTGAGGTCCAGCGCTGCGTCTTTAAATGTTCGGCACGCCGCTTCCCGAGCGTCCTCGTGGTCGATTTCGACTGAAAGGGCCACGACCTCGGCCGAGCGTTCGTACCCTGCCGGAGTCAAACCGTTGTTGAGGTCGTCGGCCAAAAACGCCATCAGTGCCTCGGTGGCATGGGCAATCGCTTCTTCGCGCGTATCGCCATCGGCAAAGGCGCCGGGAATCTGCGGGAAGCTAGCGCAGTAACCATCGTCTTCTTTTATGAGAACGCAGTCATAGGTAAATCGCTGCCTCATTTTGCCTCCAACTACCATCCAGCTTGGCGACGAATACTTGCCCACGTGCCCTTCTTTGGTCGATCACCACCAGAGCCGTTCACGGTGACAACGCGGTCACCAGAAACATACTTAGCATGACTACCGACTTGCGCGACCTTCACGAATCCATCGTGCTTGAGTAGGGCAATGATTTCCCGAAAGGTAGGAGGTTGCATGGGCCGACCTCTTTCAGCCGTCCTAATTATAAACTACTTTATAATTTTTGCTAACCAGTTAATAAATATTACTGGCGTTGCTTGGGCTCGGTGACGACGGCTCGAACGATGCGGGGGCGATCGGTGAGGTCGCGGACGATGCGCACATCCGATAGACCCGCCTGGCGGCAGAGCTCGGCGGCAGCGTCGAGGGCACCCTCGTAGAGCTCGCAGGCAAACAGGCCGCCGGCGCGCAGCATATAGGGCGCCGCATTGAGCAGGCGGCGGAAGATATCCAGGCCATCGGCACCGCCCTCGAGCGCCAAATCGGGCTCGAAGTCCTTGACCTCGTGCGGCAGCGAGCGCATAACGTCGGTCGGGATGTAAGGCGGGTTGGAGACGAGCACGTCGAAGGTGCCCCACTCGTCGTGGGGAATGGAGCTCACCAGGTTGGTGAGGCTGAAGGCAACCTCATCTGCCGTGAGGCCGAGCGCGTCGCGGTTTTTGGTGGCCAGATCGATAGCACGCGGCTCAATATCGGTAGCGGTGCAGGTAACGTGGCCGCGGCGCTCCCAAGCAAGAGAGAGCGAGATGCAGCCCGTGCCGCAGCCGACCTCGAGAACGCGAGCAGTGCGGGGCTCGGCTGGGGCAGGCGCAGCGGCATCCTGAGCTGAAACCGTCTCCTGGTCGGCACCCTCAATGGCGATGCCGTATTCGTCGAGCTCGGGCTCGGGGGTTTCCATGGCCTCTGCTTCTGCCGCCTGCGCGGCGGCTTCCTCGGCCTCGCGATCGGCCAGTTCCTCGGCATAAGCGCGACTGCCCAGCACATCGCCGCCTAGCGCCGCCTCGTCGGCAGCTGTGAGGTTGGCGGCACGGCGCTCGGCCGTCGCTCGCTCGTCGGCCAATGCGGCCTCGGCCTTGCGTGCCTCCTCGACCTCATCGTTCCAAGGCAGCTCAACACGCTGACGGGCAGCGGCCTCGGGGCTCAGTACCTCGGCATCCAGATAATTGAGGACTTCCTCGACGAGCATCTCGGTCTCGGGGCGCGGAATGAGCACACCGGGGGCGCACGCGACGTCGATCATGCGAAACTGCGTGCTGCCCGTGATGTATTGCAGCGGCTCGCCCTTAGCGCGGCGGACAACGGCCGCATGCATGGTCTCGAGCTGGGCCGCGTTAAGCGTCTCGTCCATACGCATATATAGGTCAATGCGCGCCAGGCCCGTGGCGGCGCACAGCAGCCACTCGGCAGAAAGACGGGGGTGCTCCTCGCCGCGCTCGGCCAGGTACTCCTTGGTCCACTCGAGACAACGCTTGATGGTCCAGATCTCGTTTGCCATGGGGCCCTCCCCTCTTAAGCGCCGGACGGCGCGCGAATGTCGGAGCAGATTGTAAGCGAGGCCAGCGCTTGGCAAGGGGCGATTGAAGGCGATTATCGAGAATCAGCCCAGAATTTTGCTTGGAGCCTGCCTAGAGTGTTCATTCGTCGACGTCTAAATCTGCATCCGTCAAGCTTTTGGCAAGGTTGCCCCAAAACTGACCAATATCTAACCAAGAACTTGCCACATCGCTTGACGCGCGACGCATCAAAAATCGCCCCGCGACTTCTTGAACGATATTTTGAGCAATATTTTCGATAGCGGACTTATGCCGTCAATTACCTTAAGCAGGTAAATAGCTTAATTTCCAACAAAGCAGATTAAATAAATTCAATTAGTAATTTACCCAACCTAGTCATTGGGGAC
Organism: Collinsella sp. AF05-9; assembly: GCF_003465595.1. Lineage (NCBI taxonomy): Bacteria > Bacillati > Actinomycetota > Coriobacteriia > Coriobacteriales > Coriobacteriaceae > Collinsella > Collinsella sp. AF05-9. Next base: position 89,503 of record NZ_QSBB01000005.1, on the reverse strand, counting down.
GTTCTTATTCGACTAGTCGTTTAAGAACGTCCCCAACGACTACTCATTTAAGTCTGTCCCCAATGAGTGCCCCGCCACAGGTTGAGCATACGTCAGCGAAAACGCCCCTAAGCGAGCAAGGTGACGTGAAAGAGGAGGGAAGCGTACTTTTGTACGCGACCGACGATTGAACGTCAGATTGCCGCTTAGGGGCGTTTGCAGCGTCGAGCTGTTACGGCGTTTGGTAAAACGCCGTAACCCACTAGACAGCCTGAGCCAGCTTCTCGGCTCGCTCGGCGGCGGCGAGCGCCTCGATGACGGTGCCGAGCTGGTCGCCCAGGAGGACGCCGTTGTAGGTGGAGTTGAAGCCGATGCGGTGATCGGTCACGCGGTCCTGGGGCTGGTTGTAGGTACGGATCTTCTCGGAACGGTTGCCGTGGCCGATCTGGCTCTGGCGCTCGGCACCGAGCTCCGCCTGCTGCTTCTCGAGCTCCATCTCGTACAGGCGGGCGCGCAGCATCTGCATGCAGACCTCGCGGTTCTGGATCTGGGAGCGCTGTTCCTGCGACTGCACCACGGTGTTGGTGGGAAGGTGGGTGATGCGCACGGCGGAATAAGTGGTGTTAACGCACTGACCGCCAGGGCCGGAGGCGCAGTAGGTGTCGATGCGCAGGTCGGACTGGTTGATCTGGACGTCGATCTCCTCGGCCTCGGGAAGCACGGCGACAGTTGCCGTGGAGGTCTGGATACGGCCCTGGGACTCGGTCTTGGGAACGCGCTGGACGCGGTGCACGCCGGACTCGAACTTCATGACGGAGTAGACGCGGTCGCCCTCGACCTTGAACTCAATGGACTTAAAGCCGCCGGCCTCGCTGGGGCTGGAGTCGAGCACGGTGGTCTTCCAGCCGCGCGACTCGCAGAAGCGCTGATACATCTTGTACAGGTCGCCGGCGAAGATGGCCGCCTCGTCGCCACCGGCGGCGGAGCGAATCTCGACGATGGTGTTCTTGTCGTCGTTGGGGTCGCTCGGGATGAGCATGTACTTAATGTCTTCCTCGAGCTGGGGAAGCTTGGCCTCGTTTTCGGAGATGTCCATCTGGAGCATCTCCTTCTCATCGGCATCGGTAGTATCGTGGAGCATTTCCTTGGCAGCCTCGATGTCATCGAGCGCGCCGATGTACTCGCGCGAGGCGGCGATGAGGTCGGACTGGTGCGCGTACTCCTTGTTGAGACGCGTGAACTCCTTGATATCGGAGGCGACGGCCGGGTCGGAAAGCTTCTTCTCGAGCTCCTCGTAGGCCTTGATAATCTTTTCGAGCTTGTCGCGCATGGCGGGACTCCTTTATATGCGTGAAGGTGAAAATCGGCAGAGCTGATGGGGCGCACGGCGCCACTGCGGGGGTAAGCCCGGCTAGAACATGTCGATCTTCAGATACATGCGCATCCCTTCGCGTATGGGGTACATAGTTGCGGTCTAACCCATACATGATAGCGTGCGCAGGCAAACCTGCATATAACCCGCACGGAATGAGTGGACGTAGCCGTTGGGGACGTTCCTTAACGGCTAGTCGTTTAAGAGCGTCCCCAACGGCTAACAAAGAGACTGTCGCTTTGTCACATTCTAGAGCGTTTGAAGCAGGGCGATGAGGAAGCGAACACCCTGGAGGTAGGCGCGGCGGGTGATGCGCTCGTTGGTGCCGTGGACGCCGCGGTCGCACTCGTCATCGTCGACCACAAACGCCGAAAAACGAATGCATTCGGAGCAAATGTGCTGGTAGTTGGCAGCGTCGGTCGCGCCGATCACGGTCGAGGGGACAATCGCCAACGGCTCGGATGATCCGTTTTCCTCCGTCCCCTTTGGATCGCGGAAATAGCGGGCGGCGATGGAGCGAACCGCCTCGAGGCCGGGACCACCGATGCGCGGGGACGGCGAGGGCTCGGAGCTGCCGGGGCCCAGCTCCACTTCGACACGACCGGCAAGGTCCGCCCCGGCAACCGCCTCACGGCAGCGCGCCACAACGTCGGCCACGCTCGTGCCCTCGAGCATGCGAAAGTTAATGTTGGCCCACATATCCTGTGGCATCACGTTAGCGCCAGCGCTGCCGCCCTCGATCTGCGTGGGCGCGCAGGTAGTGGTCACGAGCGGGTAGAGTTTTTTGCTGGCGAGGCACTCGCACACGATGGTGTCCTTGTTGGAGGCAATCTCGTCGGCCGAGTAGAGCCCCAGCTCGACAAGCTGTGCGGCAAGCAGATCGGCCATGCGCGTCGGCCACTCGATATCGCAGATTGCGGCGATAGCGCGGCTCAGTACCTCGAGCGATGTGCCGCCGTAGGGGTTGGACGAATGCCCGCCCTCGCTCTTCGTCTTGAGCACAATATCGGCGTAGCCCTTCTCGGCAAGGTCGGCATGCATAAGCCAGCCCTCGCCCGCGCCGTACTCGGCAGCCGAAACGATACGGTAGTCACCCTCGTCGATCAGGTATTCAAGTTCAATACCGCGCTCCTCGAGCACGCGACCGATCGCCCCCGCGCCGTACTGCGTGGTTTCCTCGTCCTGGCCAAAAGCCAGCAGCAGCGAACGCTTGTGCTCCCAACCGTGCGCCAACGCATACTCAACCGCCTCGAGAATGCCCGCGACCTGGTCTTTCATGTCGATGGCGCCGCGACCCCAAATGTAGGTGTCGTCCACATGTCCGCTAAAGGGAGCGTGCGTCCAGTCAGCCTCGGTGCCGGGCACCACGGGGACCACGTCCATGTGACCCATGAGCATAACGGGCTTGAGAGCCGGATCGCTGCCGGCAAGCGTCACCAATAGCGAATGATCGATAAGCTCGACCTCGCCCGCCGCAAACACGCGCGGCCAGGCCTGCTGCATATAGGCGCGCAGGTCATCGAAGGGCTGCCAATCCACCGCCTCGGCATCCATGCTCGAAATGGTCGGAAACGACAGCACGCGGCCCAAGCGCTCGCACGCGCCGGCCTCGTCTATATCGGCAAAATCGTCCTCATGCGCAAAGAAGCGCCAAACCTCGGCCATGACATCCTTTCGATTGTGACGACAAAGGCCGCCCCACGGGAGCGGCCCTGCAACGTAAGCGTTTGCGGTCGGTTATTTGTCCTCGAGATAGCGAGAGAGGAACTCACGAGTGCGCTGGTGTTTGGGGTTGCCGAAGAGCTCGGCCGGCGCGGCATCCTCGAGCACCACGCCCTTGTCCATAAAGACCACGCGGTCGGACACCGTGCGGGCAAAGGCCATCTCGTGCGTGACGACGACCATGGTCATGCCGTCGGCGGCGAGCTTGCGCATGACCTCGAGCACCTCGCCCACGATCTCGGGGTCGAGCGCGGAGGTCGGCTCGTCGAACAGCATGATCTGCGGATTCATACATAGGGCACGAGCGATGGCCACGCGCTGTTTTTGACCACCGGACAGGCGACCAACGGCGGCGTGCGCGAACTTTTCGAGTCCCACGCTCGTCAGATGCTCCATCGCGACCTTCTCGGCCTCGGCCTTGCTCATCTTTTTGAGCGTGACGGGCGCGAGCGTGCAGTTGTCGAGCACGTCCATGTTGTTGAACAGGTTGAAGCCCTGGAACACCATGCCGATGTCCTCGCGCAGTTTATTGATATTGCAGCGCTCGGCCGTGAGGTCCTGGCCGTGGAACCAGATGTGGCCCGCGTCCGGGGTCTCGAGCAGGTTGAGGCAGCGCAGGAAGGTCGATTTGCCCGAGCCCGAGGCGCCGATGATGGTGACAACCTCACCGGAATTGACGGACAGGTCGATGCCCTTGAGTACCTCGAGTGAGCCAAAGCTCTTGCGCAGGCCCTCGACGCGGATAAGCGGCTCTTGGTTTTGCACGGCTGCCGCAGTGCCGGTAGTGGCGGTATCTGCCATGATGATTCTCCTCGTCTTGCGCCTAGTTGGAGCTGGGCAGCGTGGCAGGGGCCTCGGCGCCCAGCTTTTTGCCAAAGGCTTCGAGCAGGCGGCTCGCCACGAGTGTCAGGATCAGGTAGACCACGAGCGCCACGCAGTAGACCTCCATCTGGCGGTAGTACACGCCGGCGACCGTGGTAGTAGCGTACATAAGGTCGAACACGCCGATGACCGAGAGCACCGACGAGTCCTTAATGTTGATGATGAGCTCGTTGGTGAGCGCCGGAATCGCGTTTTTAATGCCTTGGGGGAACACGACTTTGCGCATGGCCTGCCACTGCGACAGGCCCAGCGAGCGCGCTGCCTCGGCCTGGCCGGGATCGATGGACTCGATGCCGCCGCGCAGGACCTCCATCATGTAGGCGGTGGAGTTGAGCGAGATGGTGACGAGGCCGGCGGTGAAGGTACTCCAGATCTGGTTGGCCTGAGCGGTCTCGAAGCCCATGCCGCGCAAAACGGTAAAGCCCGCGTAATAGATGAGCAGGCCCTGGACCATCATGGGCGTGCCGCGCACGATGGTGGAGTAGATGGTCGCAAAGCCGCGGCCGATACTCTTAAAGAAGCGCACCAGGTCGTTGTCCACGCGGTCAAAGGTCTGAATACGCAGGAACACAAAGAGCAGCGCCAGGAAGAATGCGATGACGGTACCGAAGGTCGCAAGCGCGATGGTGATCTCGATACCGCGGATAAAGAAGTCGCCACTCTTGTAGGTCATGTAGACCAGGCTCGACAAAAAGTCGCTGGGGTTGGAATCCGAGACAATGCTCACCTGCACCAGGTCGATAAACGACATGACGCAACGGTCGATAAAGAAGATCGCCGCAATGGCGACCACGACATAGCTGCCCAGGCGCGCGCCGCGACGAAAGCGCTCGGAAGCAAACGGCGACGTTTCGCGATAGTCATTCCAGTGCATGAGTTTGGTGACGAGCGCCGCCGCCGACACGACGAGCCAGGCCCAAAGGATTGCCCAGAGGCAGTCTTGGAACACGCCCGTAGGCGCCAAGAAGCTCAGCGGCGTGGGGTTGCGCTGGCTAAACACCAGGCCGAGCGCCGCGATAACGCTCGTGCCCAGGTACACATAGCGGTGGTCGGCCTTGGTAAAGGAGGCCAGACGATTGATGGTTTTCATGCTGCCTCCCTATGCCGGCTGACGATCGAGGCACGCGTCCCACATTTGGTCGCGCTCCTCTTGGCTAATGCCCTTGAGTGTCTTGTCGATGAGCTTAAGCAGCTTGTCCGAGCCCTTGCGGCAGCCGACGTTTGCCGCGACCTCCTGCTTAAAGCCCTCGCCCTCGGCAAAATGAATAGGGACAATGCCCGGATTTTGGGCCATATAGCCCTTCTCGTTCTCGGTGTTGTAGGTCACGGCATCGCACGTGCCCTGCAGCAGGTTCGAGAACACCGTGGGAACCGAATCGACCGGGTTCTTGTGGACGACGCCCGGGATCTCGTCGATGACGGTGTCGAGCATGGTGTCCTTTTGGCCGAGTACCGTGGCACCACTGAAGTCGCTGAGCTTGGTGGCGTTCTGGTAGGGCGAGCCCTCTTTTACGAACAGGCCAAAGTAGCCAATGAAGTACGGGTCGGAGAAGCCGACCGACTCCTCGCGCTCGGGCGTGGCGCTCATGCCGGCGATGATGAGGTCAATCTGGCCGTTGTTGAGCGAGTCGATAAGGCCCGAGAAGCTCTGCTTGACGGCAACGGGCTCGCCGCCGAGAGCCTTGCAGACGATCTTGGCGATCTGCACGTCGTAGCCATCGGCATAGGCGCCCTGCACGTTGTCGATGGGGATCGTGAACTCGCTGGCCTCGGAAACCTGCCAGTTGTACGGGGCGTAGGCCGCCTCCATGCCGATGCGGATCTTATCCTTGCCGATAACGGAATCGGACAGGTCATCGCGACCGCCGCCCGTCGTGGGCTGGACCACCTTGAGTGTGGACGGACGCTGGCAGCCGGCAAGCGCGCCGGCGACAACGGTTGCGCTCGCAGCGAGGGCGCTACCCAAGAAGATGCGACGACTGCACACCGGCTGGGCCTGCGCGTCGCGCTGTAGTCGAGGTTGCATCTGATGCCTTCCCTATGTCGTTTTGCTGACAATAAGACAGGATATACGTCAACAACCAGCAGCGCGGCATGTGCGCGAAAAATTAATAGACACACGAGGACGATTGGCACAAAGTAACCTGTCCCCATGTACCACTTGGCATGAAAAAGGCAAGGCATAGACCTTCTGGTCATGCCTTGCCTTTTTCATGCCAAATTGTCGCTCTGGGTGGCGCGCAGCGTCGACCGGTCCGTCGTTCGTTAGAACGGCGGAACCTCTAGAGCAGGGTAACGCTAAAGCTGCGAACGTCCGTCTCACCCGGTGCCAAGGTAATGGTGTTGACCTTGTGCTCAAAGACGTCGTCCTCGGTGTCCATGGTGGTATGACCGGTCCAGGGCTCGAGCGCCACAAACGGGGCGTCGTTGGCGGCAGACCACACGCCGATGTACTTAAAGCCCTCAAAGTCGATCTTGACGCCGTGGCCCGACTTGCGGCCGCGCAGCGTGAGCGTGGAACCCGGGACATCGGTGAACATGATGGCATCGTTATCGAAGCTGCGGTGCGTGATGAGCAGCACGTCCGAGTTATCGGGAGCCTTGTAGCTGCCCTCGAACGTCATAAGACCGTCGGGCGTGATGATGGGGGCCTCGTTAGTCCAAGCCTCGGTAAACGCCAGCTCGTAATCCTCGAACGCCTCGTCTTCGGCACCGGGGGCGGGCACGTTGAATGCAGGATGACCGCCCACCGAGAACGGCAGGGCCACGTCGCCGGTGTTGGTGACGGCAAAGGTCTGCGTGAGCGTGGCGTCGCCGGTCAGGGCATAGGTCATGTTGAGCTTAAAGTGGAACGGGAACGCCTTGAGCGACTCGGGCGTGTCAGTGATCTCGTACGTTACCGAGGAGCCGTCCTCCGAAACCTCGACCAACTTGTGCTCGACGATGCGAGCGAGTCCATGGCGCGGCATCTCGCAGGTGCCGGCCGCAGATGTCGCCATGTTGTTGCGCAGCGATCCCACGATGGGGAACAGGATAGGCGCATGCTTGCCCCAAAAGGCCGGGTCGCCCTGCCACAGATACTCGTTGCCGTTGAGGGCAAGGCTCGTGAGCTGGGCGCCCATGGAATCGATGGCCGCGGTGAGGCCGCCGCGCTTGATGGTAGTGACGGTGGACATGCTACTTCCTCCAATAGTAAACAACGGTGTCGAGGGCTATTGTCCCACTCTTGGCGGCGGGGTTGAGCGACAGGTGCAGTTATTGAGCAATAGCGTAAAGGTCAAACCCGCCCTGCGGCGTGCTATCGACCGTATCGGGCGCCTGTGAATTAAAACTCACCGGAACCATGCGCTTTGAGGCACGGTAACGCGTGCCGTCGGTGGCGACGGGCGGCTCATCGACCGTGAGCTCGTAGTCGCCGGGCTTGAGCTCGATGCCGTCACCTTCGGAATTGACGTATTGGTACTCGTCGATCGCTTGCCCCTTGAGCGTGCGACCCACGATATGGACGAGCATCTGGCTGTCGCCGCGCGCGGTGTCCCACGTCGCGCCGTCCTTGACCTCGACCGATACATGCACCGAGCGCGTGCGGCTGAGCGATTGTTCGACGGACATCTCGACCTTGGCGGCGTCTTTTCGTTGTTGTTCAACATGGCTCCAGACGTTTCCAATTACCGAGCATGCGATAACGCCGGCCATGAAGGCGATGAGGATGGGGCCGAGCGGAGAGCGACGGCCCGCGTCCTCCTCGCGAGCCAGGTCGGGGCGACGTGTGGGCGCGGGTGCTTGGGCACCCTGCGAGGGCACGTCGAGAATGCTGAAGGATGCCGTACTGCCGGGGTCGATGTTATGGCGCGGCTGCGGGATCTTGGCCGGCGAGATGGACATGTCCGCCGGCTCACCGAGTGTGGCCGTGGCATCGGCCTTAGCTTCATCGGCCTCGGCTTGGGCCCAAGCCTGCTCAAAGGTCAGGGGCTCGGCGGCATCGGAGGCGGCGTCAGGCTCGACAGCAGCATCGTTGCCGGCCTCGTCCTCGTCGCTCGACACGTCACGCGGCGCGGGCTCGTCCCACTCCTCGTCCGGAGCCTCGCCCTCGCTATACCACCATTCAAAGTTATCGATATCCATACGGGGCGCCCCTTAAGCCTCGCAAATAAACACTTGCCAGCCTTATACCCCCAGATGGCACGGGAGCTCGCCGGCACAGACAGGAAAAGCGTCACAACATTCGACGCTTTTCCTCGTTTTCGAGATTTTCATCGAATGTTGTGACGGTTTAGGCAGCAGCCACACCACGAATGCGACGAAGGAGCAGTCCCCTTGTCACATCTGGAGGGTAACAGGGATTTGGATGCAGCAGAAGTCCTCTTGGTGGGACTCGTCGTAGCTCGTGGTATCGAGGTAGCAAAAGTCGAAGGCGTTGCCGATGGGCTGGAGCGCGTGCTCGTCCATGCAGGCCACGATGGCGCGGATGCCTTCGGGCTCGTACGGCATGCCCCAGCGGCTCATGCACAGGTATGTGCCCTCGGGCAGCACTTCGATGCCGATCTCTGCCAGCTCGGCAGCGTCGCTCGGCAGCAGCTCCTCGGCACCGCGCGGCAGTACGGCAAAGGAGCCGGCACCGGCGATGGGATCGTCGGAATGCAGCGCCTCGCGACGCAGCATGGCGCCCCAACCGCGCATGGGGCGCGTGCCCGTCAGCGTGCGCATGCGCAGGATTGCCCGCATGAGCGTGGGGTGAAGCATCGAGCGACCGCGCTCGATATCGCCCGGAAACTCCTCAAAGACCACGTAGCGGCGCTCGAATTGCTTGAGTTCCGGACTGCCCTCGCGCTCGCGCCAGTAGACTGCCTCGTCGTAAAAGCTCAGGCGTTCCTGCACGCTCGCGCGCTCAGCCTTGAGCCCGGCAATCTGCTTGTCGAGCGCCTGCACCCGCGAGCGCAGGTGATCGGTCATCTCGCCAATGTCGAACGTCGAGGTCAGGCGGTCAATCTCGTCGAGTTCGAGCCCCAGGTCGCGCAGCATGCAGATCAGACGCATGAGCGGGATCTGCGTAGGCGAATAGAAACGGTAGCCCTTTTCGTTCACCACGGCGGGCTTAAACAGGCCGATCTTGTCGTAGTAGATGAGCGTTTGGCGCGAAACGTTAAACAAGCTCGCCATCTCGCTAATCGCATACATGCCCGTCTGCATAAGTCCTCCCGACACATCCTTTTAGCGCACAAAGCCCGCCGCCCACAGGGGCAGCGGGCTCAAACACTACTCGTATCCTACCCTAAAGACGCCCATGACCAGCGCTTATAGTTTGCGCATGACACGCCGACGGCCTCGAGCGCCTTGGCGGCGATGTGATGCACCGCGTCGTCGAGCGTGGCGGGGCCGTTGTAAAACGTGAGCATGGGCGGCATGAGCATGACGCCCGGTACGCGCGCCAGGCGCGCCATGTTGTCGACATGGATCGCACTGAAGGGCGTCTCGCGCACCATGAGTACCAGGCGGCGTTGCTCTTTCATCTGCACGTCGGCCGCACGCAGCAACAGGTTTTCGCTGTAACCACTCGCGATGCCGGCAAGCGTCTTCATGGAGCAGGGCGCCACGATCATGCCATCGACCGGATAGGTGCCGCTTGCGATGGCGGCGCCGATATTTTTATTGTCGTAGACCACATCGGCGTGCGCGGCAAACTCGTCGAGCGTCATGCCGAGCTCCTGCTCGATGGTGATCTCTCCCCCGCGCGTGACGACAAGCGCCGACTCGGCACCGGCCTGACGCAGGCATTTGAGGCACTCAAGACCCAGCGCGGCACCGCTGGCGCCAGACACGCCAACGACAATGCGACGGGGACGGACAGAAGACTCAGGCATGACAACTCCTAACAACAAAATGGCAGCTATAGGTCGGGCAATGTCAGCGAGCGCGCGTCTGGCGAGGCAAGGTGCCCCGAAACAAGAAGGCATAGGGCTTATGCCCATGCCTTCGCAGTTGAGGGGCAGATTGCCCGCCAGGCGCGGGCGCAGCGTCGAGTGGTCCGACGTTCGGTAGAACGCCGGAACCTTAGAAAGCAATCTCCTTGGCCCACTTGTCTGTGTCGATCTCCATGAACTGCGAGCGAATGAAATTCTTCTTGAGGTCGAACGGAACCGTGCAGTCGAAGATGGCCTTGCAGGCGATGCCGTGCTCGCGAATCGTGGGGTCGAACGCAGGGTCGTTGGACGGGTCGAGCACGTGGCAGTGGCAGCCGGGGATGGTGATGAGGTCGACGTCGGCCTGGAAGCGCGTGGTCATGGCCCACATCACGTCGCTCATATCAAAGATGTCGACATCCTCGTCAACCAAGATCACATGCTTGAGCTCGGAGAATGCCGAGAAGGCGAGCATGGCGGCGTTGCGCTGACGGCCCTCGTCATTTTTGCTCGACTTCTTAAACTGCATGATGGCAACGAACTTGCCGCCGCCGCAGGGTGCAGCGTGGACGTTGAGCAGGCGGCCCGGGATAGCGGTCTCGACCATCTTGTAGATGGAAGCCTCGGTGGGGATACCGGCCATGGACACGTGCTCGTGCGAAGGGCCGATGCAGCTCTCCATAATGGGGTTGACACGCGTGGTGACGGCGGTGATCTTGATCACCGGGCAGACCTTGGCGCCGCCGGTGTAGCCGGGGAACTCGGGCATGGCGTAGCCGTGGCCGTTGACGTCCTCGTTGATGGTCTCGTCGTGCATGAGGTAGCCCTCGAGCACGTACTCGGCATTGGCGATGCACTTCTGCGGAACGGTGACGCAGTCGGCAAGCTCGACGGCGTGGCCGCGCAGGGCGCCGGCGATCTGCAGCTCGTTAAAGCCGAGCGGCGTGGTTGGCGCCTCGAAGCCACAGCACATGTACACGGCGGGGTCCAGACCGATGGAGATGGAGATGGGCATGTCTTCGCCGCGCTGGCAGTACTCGTCAAAGAACGCGCCAAGGTGACGGCTGCCCGGAGTGATCCACATGGCGAGCTTGTCCTTGTCGACGCAGGAGAAGCGGTGGATGGTCACGTCGGACTGGGAGCCGTCGGGGCTCGTGCCATAAGCGAGGCCCATGGTGATGTAGGGGCCGCCGTCGACGGGCGTGTTGGTGGGAGCGGGAACGATCTTGCGCAGGTCAAAGCCCTCGTCGGTCGCCTTGTACACGACCTCTTGGCAGTCGACGTGCGCACCCTCGGCGATCTGCTCGGGCGCGATCAGGTTCTCGAAGCGCTTGCCGATCTCGAGGCCCAGGTGCTCCTCGTCGAGGTCGAGCAGGGCGGCAACGCGCTTGCGGCTGGCAAGCATGCCGATGCAGACCTTGGCATCGTCAAAGCCCTTGACGTTGTTGAAGACCATCGCCGGGCCCTCTTTGGTCGGACGCATAACGGTGCCGCCGGCACCGACGCGACGATAGACGCCCGAGACCTCGGCGTCCGCGTCGACCTGGGTGTCGGTCTCGAGCAGCTGGCCCGGCATCTCGCGCAAAAAGTCGAGCGCGGAGCGCAGATCGTGGATCTGGGAAGCATCGGTAGTGGACATAGCGTGCTCCTTTCGGGAGAGTGTCCGGCGGCGGGAGTGCCGCCGGCTTGGTAACGTAATGGGGCCGCAGCGCTCATAGATGGGGCGCTCGGGCACTCGCAGTTCAAGCACTCGGCTAATTACAGCCAAGCACTCGACTGCTTACATCAGGCCAAAGAGGTGGAACCAGGCGGCCTCGACCAGCACGACGATAAAGACGACCGCAGTGAGGGGAATGCCCATGCGCATAGCCTCTTTGGAGGTGTAGCCGCCAGCGTCCTTGCCCTCGCCGATAAGGATCGGCAGGTTATGGAACGGCAGGATGTAGTGGATGTTGATGGACGTGAAGACGATGAGCGCCACGGCGAGCGGGCTCACGCTGGAGCCGGCCGCAAAGCTGATGAACGCCGGCACGCACACGCCGAGCACGGCCATGACCGAGCCCATGAACATGTGGATGATCATGGAAAGCGCGGCGACAAGCAGGGCGAACAGGAAGATGTTCTCGGGCACGGAGCTGGGAAGCACAACATCGGCGATCCAGGCGTTCATACCGGTGGCACCGCCCACGGAGCCCACGGCCATGGCGGCCGTCAGGAACATGAGGGACTTGATGTCGACGGCATTCCAGCTGGCGGGGGTGAGGACCTCGCCGATGATGGGCATGGCAAGAGAGACGCCGATGGCCAGGGTGACCCAGCCGATGTAATCGCCCGAGACGGTGAGCCACAGCGCAATGGCGATGACAAGCCACACGATGGTGCGAATCTCCTTGACGGAGAGCTTGCCGAGCGCGGCCTGCTTGGCCACGATCTGCTCGCGATCGTAGACGAGCTCCTTGCTGGGCTTAAAGAGGAAGAGGCCCAGGAACAGGGTGCACAGCAGCGCGACCAGCATAGGCACGCTCATGCACAGGAACCAGTCGACAAAGGACGGGCTCATGCCGCCGGCCTCGGCGCTGTACTGCGCAACGAGCGGGTTGAGCGTGGAGTCGCCCGTCAGGAAGAACATGGAGCCCGGGGCGGCAGCGGCAAACACGAGGAAGCCGAGCTTGCCGCGGTCGTCGTCACCGTAGCCGGCGGACTCGGCGATGACCGAGACGACGGCGAGGATGAGGAAGGCGCGGGGGAACGGATGCGGGATCAGCAGCGACAGCACAAAGGTGAGCGCGAAGATTGAGATGATGAGCGACTTGGCATCGCGCACGAACTTGAGCATAAACGCATAGGCGATGCGCTCGCCCAGGCCCGACTCCTTGACCGCGCTGGCGATGAGGTAGGCGCCGATGACGAGCCACATGGTGGCTTTGGTCCACGAGCTAAACGTGGAGGCGACCGTCGCCGAGATGCTCGCGGCACCCGTGTCGTCCACGCACACCTTGAACAGAACGAGCAGCGCGCAATAGAGCAGGCCCACAAAGCCCGGCTGTGCCACGCCACACGCCCAGAACACCACCGTGGCGAGCGTCAACGCCAGACAGGTCTGACCGCCGACCGTAAGCTCGACCGTCGAGCTCAGCTCCGCCAAAGGAAGAAACTTCACCAGCAAAAAGACAACGATACCCAGCACAAAGCCAATTTCGCGCTTGGTGATCTTAAACGCCTTCTTTTCCGCTTCCATCTCCCCACCTTTCTTGTTGGGGGCGCTCCGGATTCGCGGCCACGTTGCCACTTAAAAAGGGGCGCCCGTTATCGGACACCCCTTACGTTGCGCTGTGTTGTGGCAATACAGTCAAGCGGGATTTTTGGATGAGAAGCGATCCTCTGGACAAAAAGCGTCACAACATTCGACGCTTTTCCTCGTTTTCGAGATTTTCATCAAATGTTGTGACGGTTTGGATGTGGCAAAGGGACTGTCTTTTTTCACATAGCGAGGGCTGCGCGGATGGAGGGAACCTCCAGAGCCTCGCGGAGCCAGGGGGCCAGCTGCTCGGGGTGACCCTGCAGGTAGCCTTTAAGCTCGGACGGGGCCACGCGGCGCACTTCCGAGATCTCCTCTTGGTTGATATGCAGCTCGCCCGGCTCAACATGGGCAAGGTAGACCTCGCACCATTCGCACTCGCAGCGGCCGTCGCCGTGGTCCTCGCGGTAGGTCACGTGACCGAGGTGTTTGAGCTGGTCGGGTGCGCGCGTGATGCCGAGCTCTTCGTTGATGCGGCGCGCCGTCGCGGCGACAACGTCCTCCCCGGGGAGCGGATGGCCGGCACAGCTATCGGCCAGCACCCCGCCCCACAGGCGTTTGAGCGGACTGCGACGACAGAGCAGCAGGCGTGCGTCTTCGCCCTGGCCCTCGACCAGAAGCGTCAGAAATGCCTGATGCAGAATGCCCTCACCGGCATGGGCATCGATGCGGTCGACGGGGCTAAGCGTCTCGCCGGTCGCGGCATTGACCGCCACGACCTCGGCGCCCGCGCCGCCCTCATCCCAGCCGGCGCGCAGAATGCGGGCTGCGGCCTCCTCGAGCGCGGCGATGAGCTCCTTGGTGGTGTCGAGCACGCGCTGCAGGTCGCCCCCGCTCGCCTGTTCAACATGAAAGCCCGTGCTCGCAACGACCGGCACGCCAAAGCGCGTGGCCAGCGCCGCCGCGATATCGTGCGCCGGAATTTCGTCTCGATGGCACGGAACAGCCAGGATGCTCACTGTCGCCGTGCGGCCGGGCTCGGGGCGCGGAATGGCCTGCGCCGTGGCGCCCAGGTGCGCGAACTCCGGCGAGCAGGCGTACACCGCCATGCCTCGCGGTGTCACCGTCAGCTGGGCCTCGAGCGCAAACTTGCCCTCGCCCACTGCAACCTTTGTCGTGTGCATACCCATGGGATCTCCTGTCGCCCGCGATGTACCTGAGACCATCTTCGCCTGTATTGCGACTATACAGGCAAGCGCAGCCTGCGACAAAGGGGGGCAGGCACCTGACACATTCTGTTAGAGTTGCAGGGATTGAATCCCGCTTATTCATGCGACATTGGAGTGACAACCTTGACCGCCGCAACCACGCCTAAAAGTAAGTCAACCGCCGCCGCGCTCTCCCCCGCGCGCACCAAGCTCTGCCTGGCGCTGCTCGTGCTGCTGGGCTTCTCGCTCGGCTGCTCGGAGTTCGTGGTCATCGGCATCGAAAGTGACTTGGCGACGGAACTCGGCATATCGCTTGCCACTGCGGGCCAGCTCATCAGCGTTTTTGCATTGGTCTACGCTATCGCGACGCCGGTGCTTGCGCTCAGCACGGGGCGCTTCCGTCGTTACCAGCTGCTCGTGTGCTACAGCATTATCTTTGTGCTCGGCAATCTGGTCATGGCGTTGGCGCCCAACTTCCAGGTACTGTTTATCTCGCGCATTGTCCTGGGATCCGTCTCGGGCGCACTGCTCGCCGTGGGCGTGACGTACATCCCCGAGCTGCTGTCCCCGCAGCAAACTTCGCTTGCCATCTCGGTGGTATATGGTGCGTTTTCCGTAGCAATGGTCTTTGTCACTTCGATCGGCAAGTTTGTGGCCGACACGCTCGACTGGCACGTTGCCATGTACGGCACGCTGGCCTTTGCCGTTCTGATCTGCGCCGCGCTCGTGGTGTTTATGCCGCGCGCCGGACAGACCGACGAACCCGCCACCTTCCGCGAACAGGCGGGTCTGCTGCGCGAACCGAGTATCATCACCGGCATGCTCATCTTCTTGTTTGGCGTGGGATCGGTCTATGTGTTTTACGGCTATGTGACGCCCTATCTGGAGCAGGTGCTGGGCATGGGCACGGTCGAAGCCAGCACCACGCTCATGGCCTACGGCGCGTTCTGCCTGATCTCGAACATCCTGGGCGGATGGATTGATGCGCGCTTTGGCATGAAGGCGCTGCTCGTGACGTTTGTGCTGCAGGCTGTGGCGTTACTCGGGTTGTTTGCTGTGGGCGGCACCATGCCGCTCGCGCTGGTCTTTGTCTTTAGCTTGGCGATGCTCATGTACCTGTTCTCGGTGTCGTGCATCACACACTTTATGGACGTGGCGCGCAGCCGCCATCCCAAGTCGATGGTGCTCGCGAGTTCGGTTGAGCCCATGGCGTTTAACGTCGGTATCTCGTTTGGCACCGCAGTGGGCGGCGCCGTGGTAAACGGAATTGGCATTGCGTACGTGGGTGCCGTGGGCGCTGCGTTCTCGCTCGTAGCCTGGGCGCTTGCGCTAGTGACGATCAAGCTCGCCCGCTGGGAGCGCCGTCGTCAATCAGCACAGCCCCGGATGCAGGCATAGGGACGAACACAGCCCAAGGTGGCGAGCAACCAGTGAAAACCGTCCCATACTAGTAGTGTTTATCCGCCTGCAAGCTCCGGCAGTGCAATTTCGTGTATTTCAGATACACGCTTTTCTACGATTTCGTGTATTTTAAGTACACGAAATCGTACTAAACTATGTATCTGAAGTACACGAAATCGGAAAGGTGGCCCCATGCGCAGATCAATCGAATCCGTTATCGAATCATGGGCGACAAAGGACGCCTCACGCCCCCTCCTCATCCGTGGTGCGCGACGCGTAGGCAAAACGTACGCTGCCGAGGAAATCGGCAGGCGAATCGCCGGCGATGCGTTTGTCAAACTCGACTTTCAGACCGATCTTGAACTGATTGCTCCGCTGTTCGACTGTCCCACCGACGACGTTGACACCATCGTGGCGCGAATTTCAGACTATAAACGCACCCCCATTCGCAAGGAAACCGCCTTCATCCTGTTTGACGAGGTGCAGCTCTGCGAACGGGCGCTCAACTCGCTTCGCTTTTTCTCGGGTTCGGGCTGGCGCATATGCGCGACCGGCAGCCAACTCGGTGTCGCCACGCGCAAGCGCAAGTTGCCTTTTCCCAGCGGCGTTCGTCAAGAGACCATGCATCCCATGTCGTTCGAGGAGTTTCTCTGGGCGCTCGATGAGGAGCAGATGGCCGATGCTGTTCGTACCCACGCCGGCACGCTCGATGCTTACGCCGCGCACCAAGCCGCGCTCAGCCTGTTTCATCGATACCAGGTCGTAGGCGGCATGCCCGCCGCCGTCAACGCATATCGCAAGACGTTATCCATCGAAGACGCGCGCGTCGAGCAGCGCGAAATCGACGAGACCTACACCGCCGACATGACCGACCCCGAAAACGGGATCAGTGGCGTGGCGGCGCGCAAGGTATGGCGCTCCATTCCGTCCCAGTTGCTGAGATCGTCCACAAAGAAATTCAAGTACTCCGAGGTCGAACGCGGAGGCCGTCGCGCCAAGCTTATCGAGCCGCTCGACTGGCTCGAAGGCGCCGCCATCATATCGGTCAACAACCTGACCGAAGGCATCGAACCTCCCCTCGTTCCCTTCGACGACGAAGACGGAAGTTTCTTTAAGGTCTATCTTCTCGATACGGGCCTCATGTTCTACAAACTCGGTATCAACCCGCGGCTCTGGCTCGACCTCAAAGAGGATTCCGCCATAGCACTGTCTTCCGACTTTCGAGGTGCCCTGGCCGAAAACTCGGTCATGCAGGCATTTTCGAGCAATGGTTTGCGGACGTACTATTGGGTGCCGCCGTCGTCTTGGAAGACGAGCGGTGAGCTCGATTTTCTACTTCAGACCGACCGTATGGAAATTGTGCCCGTCGAGGTAAAGTCCGCACGCAACGTGCGCGCAAGAACCCTCGGGTCGTTTATGGACAAAGCCCGGTCGCCATATGCCTACATTTTGTCCGAGAACAATTTTGCCCGCAGCGAAACTGATGACGGGCGCGAGCTGCGCCACCTCCCCTTGTACGCAGCGGGTTTTATCGGAGCAAACTGTCTCAAGGGCAGCCTGTAAGCCCCGCGCGACCGCCCAGAAAGGAAACCGCTCATGCAACGCATTCTTTTTATCTGCTGTGGAAATATCTGTCGCTCGACGATGGCTGAGTCCGTGTTTACCGAGCTAGCGCGCCGCGCTGGACGCGCGGGCGAGTTTGTCATCGATTCTGCAGCAACCTCAACCGAAGAGATCGGCAACCCGCCGCATCATGGCACGGTCGCCAAGCTGCGCGAAGTCAGGATTCCCGTCGTCGCACATCGCGCACGTCAGGTGCGGCGCGCGGAGTATGGCAACTGGGATCGCATTGTCTATATGGATGCTGAGAACGCGCGCGGTCTGCGTCGCATCTTTGACGACGACCCCGACGGCAAGATTACGCGCTTGCTCGATTGGACCGAGCGCCCCGGCGACGTGGCCGATCCCTGGTACACCGGCAACTTCGATGCCACCTACCGCGACGTGCTCGCCGGTTGCACCGCTATGCTCGAGCAGCTGTAATCGATGAAATGCAGAGTTTTTAGAGCCACAAATCGGATGAAATGCAGAAATTTGACCTTACTCGCACGCAGGACAACGACGATAACGCCTAAGCACGGGCATAAACGAGATCGGGATTCCCATATACAAATCGAGCGTGGATTTTCTCCCACTTTGAGCGCGAAATTGCGTCCAAAACGGGAAAAATCCACGCTCATTATCTCGGCGGGAGAAAATCCTCGCTCGACTACTCGTCGACGATCTCGGCGAGCCAGACGTTCAATGTATCGACCTCGGGGCAGCAGAACTTTGCCGTGCCGGGCTCGTTGCCGGGCACGGTTCCGCCGTAACGCAAGATGTCAATGTAAGGAAAGCCCACATGGCAGGCCATAGCGCACATCTTGCCGCGGTCTCGGTCAAAGTCAAAGACATCGCCTGGCTTGTGACCATGATGGCAGCGGCACGTTCCCAACTGGTCCACGCAGCTAATGCGGATACGCGGACGCTTGCCACGCGGCGCGCCGAGCGGCTTGCTCTCGCCTGCAGGCTTGGCGCCGCCCTCGTCAGCGTTACTCATGGTCAATCACATCCAGGCAGGCCTCGATGGGAAGGCCAGCCGACTTGTCCTCTTGGTCGGCATTGCGCTCGATAAGCTCGGCCACCACACGCATGGCATCGGCCGTGGCACGCTGGAGGCTCCAACCGTTCATCACGCGGCCCATGAGCACGGCCGAGAACGTATCGCCCGTACCCGGGAAGTACACCGGGATCAGCTCAAACGGAATCTCAAAGTATTCCCCCGCCACATGGTCGTAGCCGATGACGGCACTCGCCCCATCGACCTTCGCACTCGTAATGACAACCGACTTGGTGCCCAACGCGAGCATGGCGTCCACGAGCGTGCGGGCCTCATCGGCCGTAATCTCTTCGGCGATAGGCGTATCGGTGAGCAGGCACGCCTCGGTATAGTTGGGCACCGCGTAGTCGGCGCACTCGACCAAGCTGCGCATGAGTCCGATGGTCGACTCGGGCACGCCGGCATAGAGCTTGCCGTTATCGCCCATGATGGGATCGACGAACACCCTGGTGCCCTTTTGAGCGCGGCGGTGGCAAAAGTCCGAGATGATGCGCGTCTCCTCCTCGGTCACGATAAAGCCGGTCGAGATAGCATCAAATTCAAAGCCGAGCTCCTCCCAGATAGCGAGGCTCTGGCGCACGTACTCCGTGGTGTCGTGAATGTAGAACTTGGGATAGTTGAGCGTATCGGAAACGAGCGCCGTCGGCAGGTTGTGGATGCGATAGCCCATGTGCGACAGTACCGGCAGCATGGCCGAGAGCGCGACCTTGCCGTAGCCGCACATATCGTTGATCAGCAGCAGCTGAGTGTTCTTCATGAGTGTCCCCCTTGGGTCGGGCGCGGCGCGATGTCGCCATAATGCGACTAAGTGTAGCGCAGTGCAATCTAAGTCTTGCCTTCGGATGTAAGACCAAGTTTGGGCGTAATTTTGTTCTTAGAGTTTTTCTGACGCTTCTTATTGCAGAAACTTGGCCTTAGAAGGCGCTATAAAATTCTAAGAACAAGTTTTGGCTCAAATTTGTTCTTAGGACACTAACGATGCTCGCACCCATCACACCCGGACGACAGGGAAACGTCAGGCACAACCTTTCAGGAGCCCTCGCCTATGATTCGTTTAGACCCGCCAATATGGATTCATTCTTTCCAATCAATTTATCCGCTGATTCCATGCGGCTTGTCTCCGATTGCCGCGCCATACTCGGCGAGGTTGAGGGCATGTCTCGCTTTGTTCCGAACATCGACATGTACCTTTCTATGTACGTTCGCAAGGAAGCGCTCTTGTCCTCTCAAATCGAGGGTACGCAATGTACGTTCGATGATGTTCTTGACCCGTCAAACGAATCCAATGCGAGCCGGGACCTAACCGACGTCGTCAACTACACTCGAGCGGTGCAGCAGGCGACCACGCTCATGGAGGAACTGCCACTCTGTATGAGGCTGCTCAAATCCGTCCATGCCACATTGCTTGGAAATGGCAGAGGCTCCGACAAGACGCCGGGCCAGTTCAGGACGACTCAGAACTGGGTCGGACCAAACGGCTGCACGCTCAATGAGGCCCCGTATGTCCCTCCCAACACGGAGGATATGAAGGAGGCACTTGGCGACCTCGAGCTTTTCATCAACGAGCGTGACGACATCGATCCAGTCATCAAGGCCGCTTTGGTGCACTACCAGTTTGAAACCGCGCACCCGTTCCTCGACGGCAACGGACGCCTCGGGCGTCTGCTCATCCTCCTTTCGCTCATACATGATGGGGCGCTCACCAAGCCGGTCATCTACCCCTCGTATGAACTCAAACGACACAGGAGCGAATACTACGATTGGCTTATGCGCGTAAGGCAGAGAGGCGATTTTGAGGGATGGGTTTCGTTTTTCAGTACCTGCTTGCTTGCAAGCGCACGCGAGGCGCGGGATTCGATGCGGAAGCTTGTCGACCTCCATTCGGAAACCGAAAGGCTGATTCGCGAAAAGGCGGGAAGGGCTACGACGAACGCCCTTATGCTACTCGACCTTCTCGAGGGCAATCCGATCGTCGACACCGCCTTTGTGTCTGAACGAATGCAGATTAGCAGATCGAGCGCAAACAACCTTATATCCCAATTTACCGATTGGAGCATTCTTGTCCAACGTGATACGAGCAGGAAACGATACCGCACGTTTTCATATGAGCCATATCTCGCCATCCTCCGAACCGGCGACGAGCCGCTCTAAGTCTCGGAAAGCCAAGGGGCGAGACCGGCAGCTGCCAGTCTCGCCCCCTTAATGAACCTATCGAAAACTCCGGGATACGCCGTGGCCCGCTGAATCTACGCTGCGAAGACTGTCCAAGATTCCCCTGGCACCGGCACCCCAGCACTGCCACAAAATCGATTCGGTACCTTGACAATCAGTTAGGTACCTCTAGAATCACTTAGGTACAAAACAATTTCTCTACCTAACTAAAGAAAGGAGCAACACCATGTGCGACGAATGCATCGACCTCTGCCCCCATACGCCGGGCGGCGACCCCATCGAGCCTGCAGATTCGCCCGAGGCGCAATCGCAATCGGATGCACTTGCCAAGCGCATCCTTAACGGGCTTGGCTTCTGCGGCCATTACATGCACTTTCATGGCGGAGGCGTATCCGGCAAGGCGCCCATCATCTGCCTGCTGGCCAAGCAACCCGGCGGCGAGATGTCGCAGCAGGAGCTCGGCATGCACTTTGACCTCAAGCCGGGATCGCTTTCCGAGATCCTGTCCAAGCTCGAGCTCAACGGCCTCATCGAGCGCAGCCGTAACCCCAAGGATCGACGGCAACTCACCATTCGCCTGACCGAAACCGGCCGGGAAAACGCCCGCATCGACCAGGCGGCCCGCATCCGCTTTAGAGAACGGGCCTTTAGCGCGCTCACCCACGACGAGCGCGAGGACCTCGCCGAAATGCTCGATAAAATCCGCGTAACCTGGGAGGAACTGGATGATTAAAACCCTCATGGGAAGCATCCGCGACTATATGAAAGTCACTGTTGCCACGCCGCTGCTCGTGCTTGGCGAGGTGCTCTGCGAGATGCTGATTCCATTTATCACCGCCAACCTGATCGACGCCATCAAAGACGGCGCCACCGTAGCCGAGATGCTTCCCACCGCGGGTTTTTTGGTGCTCATCGCGCTTACGTCGCTTGCTTTTGGCGCCGCTGCCGGCGTCACCTGCAGCCATGCGAGTTGCGGCTTCGCCAAGAACCTGCGTCACGACCTGTTCTACAAGATCCAGACGTTCAGCTTTGCCAACATCGATGAGTTCTCGAGCTCCTCGCTCGTCACGCGCCTGACCACCGATATCAACAACGTGCAGCAGGCCTTTATGATGATCATCCGTATCGCCGTGCGCGCGCCGCTTGTCTTGATCTTCGCCTTTACCATGGCGTTTATCATGGGCGGCAGCGTCGCCATGGTCTACCTGGTCATCATTCCGCTGCTGGGCTTTGGACTGTTCTTTATCATCTTTAAGGTGCGTCCCATCTTCTCGCGCGTGTTCCACAAGTACGACGCCCTTAACGAGTCCGTCGAGGAAAACGTCACCGGCATGCGCGTGGTCAAGAGCTATGTGCGCGAAGACTTTGAGAAGGAGAAGTTCGCGACCGCCGCACGCGACGTCCAGATGGACTTCACCCGCGCCGAGAAGCTGCTCGCCTTTAACAACCCCATGATGAACATCTGCGTCAACTGCGCGTTTGTCGTCATCATCTACCTGGGCTCCAAGCTCATCATCACGAGCCAGGGCACGCTGTTCGACGTGGGCCAGCTCTCCTCGACCTTTACCTATGGTTTCCAGATTCTCATGAGCCTGATGCAGCTGTCGATGATCTTTGTCATGGTGACCATGGCCGACGAATCGGCACACCGCATTGCCGAGGTGCTGGCCGCCGAGCCCACGATCGCCGATCCCGCCGAGCCCGTGCTCGAGGTTGCCGACGGTTCCATCGACTTTGACCACGTGAGCTTTAAGTATTCCAAGCATGCGAAGCGCCAGGCGCTCGACGATATCGACCTGCACATTACGAGCGGCGAGACCATCGGCATCATCGGCGGCACCGGCTCGGCCAAGTCCACGCTCGTTAACCTCATCGCCCGCCTGTACGACACCACCGAAGGCGCTGTGCGCGTGGGCGGCGTGGACGTGCGCGACTACGACCTGGACGCGCTGCGTCACCAGGTCGCCATGGTGCTGCAGAAAAACGTGCTGTTTAGCGGCACCATCGCCGAGAACCTGCGTTGGGGCGACCCGAACGCCACCGACGAGGAAGTCCGCGAGGCAGCGCATCTGGCCTGCGCCGACGAGTTTGTCGACGGTTTCCCCAAGGGCTACGACACCTGGATCGAACAGGGCGGCTCTAATGTTTCGGGCGGTCAGAAGCAGCGCCTGTGCATTGCACGCGCCCTGTTGCGTCGCCCCAAGATCTTGATCCTGGACGACTCCACCAGCGCCGTCGACACCAAGACCGACGCCAAGATCCGCGCGGGGCTGGCAAGCTATCTGCCCAACACGACCAAGCTCATCATCGCCCAGCGCATCAGCTCCGTGCAGGACGCAGACCGCATCATTGTCATGGAGGGTGGCCGCATCGCACAGATCGGCAACCACGAAGAGCTGCTCAAGACGAGCGAGATCTACCGCGAGACCTTTACCTCGCAAAACAAGATGTCTGCCGAGGGCGAAGGGGCCGTCGAGGCCGACACCGAGGCATCCGCAACGCAAGCTCAGACCCAGGAAGGAGGCGAGGCACATGAGTAAGGCAACGACCGCCGAGCGCGCGCTCAACCGTAAGGGCGGCACCATGTCGCGCCTCATCAAGACGCTCTTTGGCTTCTATCCCGTGCTTTTGCCCCTTGTCGTCGCCGGCGTGGTGCTCTGCGCCATCATCAACTCCATCGGCGCGACCTTCCTGCAGAGCGCCCTGCAGATTATTAGCGAATCGTGGCAGTCGGGCGATTGGGAAGCCGCACAGCCCAAGATTCTGCAGCTCGTGACCACCCTCGCCTGCATCTACGGCGTCGGTGTCCTGTCCTCGCTCTTCTGGAACCGCGCCATGGCTATCGTCACGCAGGGCTCGCTGGAGAAGCTGCGCGAGATGATGTTCAACCGCATGCAGGACCTGCCGATCCGCTACTTCGACACGCACCAGCGCGGCGATATCATGAGCCACTACACCAACGACATCGACACGCTGCGTCAGATGATCAGTCAGTCGCTGCCCAACCTGCTCATGACGATCATCATCATCGTCACGGTGTTCTTTATCATGCTGTACTACAGCGTGTGGATGTGCCTGGTCATCATCGCCGGCGTCGCCTTTATGACCTTTATGACCAAGCTGCTCGGCTCCAACTCCGCGCGCTTCTTCATTGCGCAGCAGACCGAGCTCGGCGTGGTCGAGGGCCATATCGAGGAGGTCATGAACGGCCAGAAGGTCGTCAAGGCGTTCTGCCACGAGTCTGCCGCCGAGGCCGATTTTGACGAGCGCAACGAAAAGCTCTTCGAGGTCTCCCAGAAGGCCAACATGTACGCCAACATCCTCATGCCCATCCTTATGAACCTGGGCAACCTGCTCTACGTGCTGGTCGCACTGGCGGGCGGCATTTTCCTGGCGCTGGGCGTGCCCAACCTGAGCATCTCGGGCATGGCGCTGTCGATCGCCGTCGTGGTGCCGTTCCTCAACATGACCAAGCAGTTCTGCGGACAGATCGGCCAGATCTCACAGCAGATCAACGCCGTGGTCATGGGCCTCGCCGGCGCCGACCGCATCTTTGAGCTCATCGACGAGAAGCCCGAGGCCGACGAAGGCTACGTGACACTCGTCAACGCGCAGGTGAACCCCGAGACTTGGGAGTTCGAGGAGGCGGACCACCACACCGGCATGTGGGCGTGGAAACATCCGCACCGCGCAACCGGCGAGATCGAGTACGTACCGCTGCGCGGCGACCTGGTCATGGACAACGTCGACTTTGGCTACACGCCCGACCACGAGGTGCTGCACGGCGTGTCCGTGTTTGCCAAGCCGGGCCAGAAGGTCGCGTTTGTCGGCGCCACCGGTGCCGGCAAGACGACCATCACCAACCTCATCAACCGCTTCTACGACATCGCCGACGGCAAGATCCGCTACGACGGCATCAACGTCAACAAGATCCGCAAGGCCGACCTGCGCCGAAGCCTGGGCGTCGTGCTGCAGGACGTGAACCTGTTCACCGGCACCGTGATGGATAACATCCGCTACGGCAACCTGGATGCGACCGACGAGGAGTGCATCGCGGCGGCCAAGCTCGCGGGCGCGGACGACTTTATCACCCGCCTGCCCGACGGCTATGACACCATGCTCACCGGCAACGGCGCCCAGCTGTCGCAGGGCCAGCGCCAGCTGATCTCGATAGCCCGCGCTGCCGTCGCGGATCCGCCGGCAATGATTCTGGACGAGGCAACGAGCTCCATCGACACCCGCACCGAGGCCATCGTGCAGGCGGGCATGGATAAACTCATGGAAGGCCGCACGACGTTTGTCATCGCACACCGCCTGTCCACCGTGCGCAACTCTGACGCGATCATCTGTCTGGACCACGGCCGCATCATCGAGCGCGGCAACCACGACGAACTGATCGCCAAGCGCGGGTATTACTACCAGCTCTACACCGGAGCGTTTGAGCTGGAGTAGGACCGATTACTGACGGAGGGTGCCCCGGGGACGGGCGGGGTATTTCCTCCGTGCTCAAACATTCTCGCTGCGCTGCGAAACTGCGCGCGGAGGAAATACCCCGCCCGTCCCCGGGGCACCCTCCTGTACGCGATTAGCCCGTCATTTAAAACGGAATAAAAGTTAGTGAGGCCCTGGCCGTTTGGCCAGGGCCTCGTTTTGTGTAAGCTACTTGAGGAGTTGGGCCATGGCGTTGACGAATTTTTGGACTTGGAGGGTAGGCTCGAGCGGGTAGTGCAAATAGACTGGCACCTCGCGGCCGCACAGGAACGGCACGCCTACAAAGGCCGGGTGTACGCCTGACCAAGCTCCGCAGGTGAGCACCGCGTCGCCCTTTTCCTCCGCCTCGTTAAAAAGCGCAAAGTCAAAGCTATCCACGTCGATCACGTCCACGCCGCCGTCGGCCAAAAGGTCGATGCGCAGGCTGTCCATGGCGTCGTTGCCGTGACGGAGCACGCGCAGGCGCATGCCCTCCAGGTCGGCAACTGTGATGCGCGTCTTGCGCGCAAGCGGGCTCGTGCGCGGCACGTCGATATAAAACGGCACGGTAACGATGCGGAGCTTTTGGCAGGCGTCGCCCCAGCGCGGGGTCGAAAAACTCGACTGCACCACATCCACCTCGCGCCCCAGACTGCGCATGACGGTCTCGCGCTCATCGTAAAGGTCCCCCACCGGCACAATCTCAAAACGCAAGCGCGGCTCCATGTCGTGCACCTGCGGCCACAGCGCGAGCGTGTGGCGCCCCGGGCACATCATCGATACGCCCAGGCGCACCGCACCGCCATCGCCCGCCGCTCGCCGGGCGCGGCGCAACGCATCCTCGGATTGGCGCATGATCGAGCGCGCGTCGTCCACCAACAGCGCGCCCGCCGGCGTCACCTTGACGCCCGAGTGCGACCGCTCGAACAGCGTGATGCCGAACTCGGCCTCGAAGCCCGAAACCTGCTTGACGAGTGCCGGCGTCGACACGCGCAGCTTTGCCGCCGCGCGCGAGAAACTTCCCAGCTCCGCGGCGGCCGAAATAGCGTCAAGTCGTCGATCGTACACGTCAATCTCCCGTTTCGCACGCGCGGGCGCACAGCACCGCAGGGGGTCGTTTTCGCAGGTCACGCGCTCAATTGAGAACAAACCTCAATGCATAGTATAAACCTATAGTTAATGCCATTCTAACAAATATGCAATTCACCTGCGCAAATGCAAAGCATACGATAACCAGCGAAAACCACGTGGGTCGGTTAATGGGAGCGACCCACCGGGAGGCATAAGAAGGGAAGTTCCTATGAGCAATTGGCTTAAGCTCGAGGGCGATGTCTGCGCTGTGACTGGAGCGCTCGGCGGCATGGGCGTCGAGATTTGCCGCGAGTTCGCCCGCAATGGCGCCAACGTCGTCCTGCTCGACCTGGACGAGGAGAAGGTCAAGGCCGCTGCCGCCGACCTCGCTG
This sequence comes from Collinsella sp. AF05-9, assembly GCF_003465595.1. Lineage (NCBI taxonomy): Bacteria > Bacillati > Actinomycetota > Coriobacteriia > Coriobacteriales > Coriobacteriaceae > Collinsella > Collinsella sp. AF05-9. The sequence continues at coordinate 63,037 of NZ_QSBB01000005.1, read as the reverse complement.
CCGAGTTTGGCATCCACGCCGAGGGCTACAAGATGAACGCCACCGACGAGGCCGAGGTTCAGGCCGCCGTCGACGCCTCCATCGCCAACTTCGGCCGCGTCGACGTTCTCGTCAACACCGCCGGCATCCTGCGCTTCGCAGCCATGGAGGACCTGCCGCTCTCCGACTGGAACGAGGTCATCAACGTCAACCTCACCGGCTACTTCATCACCTCGCAGCGCTTTGGTCGCGAGATGATCAAGGCCGGCCAGGGCCGCCTGGTTCACATCTCCACCGTCGCCAGTCACTCCCCCGAAACGTTCTCGGGCGTGTACAGCTCCACCAAGGCGGGCGTCAACATGATGTCCAAGATGCTGGCTGCCGAGTGGGGTCCCTACGGCGTGCGCTCCAACTGCGTCGAGCCCTGCTTTGTCAAGACACCCATGTCGGCAAGCTTTTACGCCGATCCCGAGGTCGAGAAGAGCCGCAGCCGCCTCATCGCCGCGCGTCGCATCGGCGAGGTCAGCGATATCGCCAACGCCGTCATGTTCCTGGCGTCCACGCGCTCAGACTTTACCACCGGCGACGCCATCAAGGTCGACGGCGGCTTCTCCAACATGATGGGCGACCTCACCGCCAAGCCCGGCGGCCGTCGCGCCTATGCCGACAACTATCTTAAGAACAAGGGCGTCGAGCTTTGGTCCGACGAGTCCGGCGTCGCAAAGCCGACTGACCAGTAAACCAACCTGACAGGGAGGCACCGCGGACACGCCCGCTCCTCCCCCGTATCGATTAGAAAGAGTCCCATGGCTTCCACCAACTCCAACAAGGGTCGCGCCGTCGTGCTTTCCGCCGCGTGCGTCACCATGTTCTTCATCAGCTCCATCGCGCTGTACTCCGTCGTGTCCAAGAACCTGCTCGCCGTCTACCCCGAGTGGTCCAGCGCACTTACCTGGGCTTTCCCGGTCTTCCAGACCATCATGGCCGTGACGGGCATCTTCGCCGGCCGCATCTCCGATAAGATCGGCCCGCGCAACGTCGTGATCGCTGCCGCCGTGTGCTACGGCGTGGGCTGGTTCATGTCCGGCACCGTCACCGAGCCGTGGCAGTTCTACCTGTGGTTCTCGCTCGTCGCCGCCATCGGCAACGGCCTGGGCTACAACCCCGCGCTCACCACCGGCCAAAAGTGGTTCATCGACAAAAAGGGCCTCGCCTCCGGCATCACCCTGGCCGCTTCGACCGCCGGCCCCGCTGTGCTGTCCCCGGTGCTCGCCTCGCTGCTCATCCCGAGTCTGGGCATCTTTGGCGCCCTCAAGGCACTCGGCGTCATCTTCTTTGTGACGATCGCCGCCTCCGCCCTGTTCCTGAAGGCCCCCGAGGCCGGTTGGCTGCCCGAGGGCTTCGAGGCCCCCAAGGGCGGCGCGCACGCCGGTACCTTCGGCGACCTCACCCCGGGCGAGATGGTCAAGACCCCGCGCTTCTGGGTCCTCATCGTCACCTTCGCCTTTGCCGCCACCGCGGGTACCCTGCTCGTGGGCAAGGTTGCCTCCATCGCCGCCGTCCAGCTCTTCGCCGACCCCACGAGCGCCGCGGCTGTCGCCCTCGGCGGCGTGGTCGTCTCCGTCAACACCTGCGCCAACCTGGTCGGCCGTCTGTCCTTTGGTCAGATCATCGACAAGCTCGGCGCCTACAAGTCGCTGCTCATCAGCCTTGTCGTCACCATCGTCGCACTCGTCATCATGTCGATGAGCTTTACGCAGAGCATGTTCTTTGTGGCGCTCGCCCTGCTCGGCTTTAGCTTTGGCGCCCTGCTCGTCATCTACCCGCCGCTCACCGGTGGCGCCTTTGGCACCAGCAACATCGGCGTCAACTACGGCATCATGTTTTTGGGCTACGCCGCTTCTACCTGGATCAGCCAGCCCATCACCGCCGTGCTGTATCACGCCGAGGCCGGCAGCGCCGCCTACCAGCAGTCCTTCTACGGCGCCATCGTGATTGCCGTCATCGCCGTCGTACTCACCGTCTACATGATGGTCTCCGACAGCAAGAAGAAGAAGTCCGCTTAGTTTTGCTTGACGCGGCAAGGGCCGTTCTCTTGCCGCATTCCACCGGTCACCAGTATTAAGGAGTCGAAATGTCTGAGCTCAACCCCGTCCGCATTGCCGTTATCGGCGCCGGTGCCATGGGCCGCAACCACATCCGCTTTGTCACCGAGGAGCCCGAAGCCGAGCTCGTCGCCATCGCCGACGCCTTTGAGGGCGCCCGTGCCACGGCCGAGGCCGCCGGCGTGCCGTTTTACACCGATCCCGCCCAGATGATGGACGAGGTCAAGCCCGAGGCCGTCATCATCGCCACCCCCAACGACCTGCATCTGGGCGTTGCCCGCGAGGCCGTGAAGCGCAACATCGTGCCGCTGGTCGAAAAACCAATCTCCAACGACCTCGAGGATGCCCAGGCCTTCGCCGCCGAGGCCGAGACCGCCGGCGTGCCCGTGCTCGTGGGCCAGCACCGTCGCCACAACCCCTTCGTCAACAAGGCCAAGGAGATCATCGAGTCCGGTGAGCTGGGCAAGCTCACCGTGTCGAGCTTCCACTACATAATCTATAAGAATGACGAGTACTTTGATGTCGAGTGGCGCCGCAAGAAGGGTGCCGGCCCGATCCTGGTCAACCTGGTGCACGACGTCGACCTGCTCCGCTACCTGCTGGGCGAGCCCATTGCCGTCCAGGGCATGCAGTCCAGCGCCGCCCGCGGTTTTGAGACCGAGGACTCCGCCGTGGTCAACGTTCGCTTTGCCGACGGCGCGCTCGCGAGCATGACCATCTCCGACGCCACCGCCAGCCCCTGGAACTGGGAGGCGACCGCTCGCGAGGATCCGCAGTACCGTCCCTTCGACGCCGACGCCTACTTTATCGGCGGAACCTTGGGCGCCCTTTCGCTGCCCCGCCTGCACCAGTTCTCCTACGACGGCGCCTCCAACTGGCACAAGCCGCTGCAGATGGAGATTCCGGCCGTCGACCCAGCGCTGCCGCACAAGATGCAGCTCAAGCACTTTGTAAAGGTTGTCCGCCGCGAGGTCGAGCCCGTCGTGACGCCGGCCGACAACGTCAAGACGCTCACGCTTCTCAACGCCATCAAGGAGGCCGCCGAGACCGGCCAGCTCGTCGAGCTGTAATGCCTTAAGAGCGGCCGCGGCAGAAACCCCATGCCGAGTCCCTCGGTCCGTCACAAATAAGCCCCTCTTCTTTGCCCCACGAGCATCCTCCTGCCCGCGGGGCATTTTGCTACCTTGCCGACGATTTTTCTGGAGCAGGAGCCATTTTGTACCTCGGATTGATTCGTTCGCCACGAAATGGGCCTATCTACTACGTTTAACCGATTGCCCTCAACCATGCCAAATTTCGAGAAATAAAAACCGCAGGTAGACAGGTTGCGCGTTCTCGGAAAACCGGGGATGGTCGACCCATACGGTTCAAACGTAGTAGATAGGCCGTTTTCATGGCGCGGCCCCAAAACAGTCTTTTGGGACGGGTGGTATCCTTGGTAGCCCTGTGCCGCAAACGCACCTCAAACGCAAGGAGTTTCATGGATCTTATCGCCCAGCTCGCCCGCGAGCTCAACCTTAAGGCCGCCAACATCGAGGCGGCCGTCAAGCTCATCGACGAGGGCAACACCATCCCCTTTATCTCGCGCTACCGCAAGGAAGCCACCGGTGGCATGGACGACGTCGCCCTACGCGCACTCGACGAGCGCCTGTCCTACCTGCGCAATCTTGAGCAGCGCAAAGAAGACGTCATGCTGCTCATCGACGCCCAGGGCAAGCTCACGCCCGAGCTCGAGCAGCAGATCCGCGAGGCCACGCAGCTCCAGCGTGTCGAGGACCTCTACAAGCCCTACCGAAAGAAGCGCATGACCCGCGCGCAAAAGGCCCGCGAGGCCGGCCTGGAGCCGCTCGCCAACATGATCATCATGCAGGCCTCGGCCAAGGGCAGCGCACTCGACGCCGCCGCGGCATACATCAACGAGGAGGCCGGCTTCGACACGCCCGAGAAGGCGCTCGCCGGCGCAGCTGATATCGTGGCCGAGACGGTGGCCGAGGACCCCGAGAACGTCGCCGATCTGCGCGCCTTTACGCAAAACACCGCCGACATCGTCGTTGAGGCCACCGACCCCGCCGAGAAGACCCCCTACGAGCCGTACTACAGCTATGACGAACCGCTGCGCCGCATCCCCAACCACCGCGTGCTGGCTATCGACCGCGGTGAGCGCGAGGGCAAGCTCCGCGTGCGCGTGAACGTCGACGGCGCTGCCGCCACGGCGCGCCTCGGCAGCCGCTGGCCCCGTCGCCAGGGCGTGTTCGCGCCCGTCTTTGACGCCGCTATCGCCGACGGCTACAAGCGCCTCATGGCTCCCTCGCTGGAGCGCGAAGCCCGCGCCAAACTCACCGTTCGCGCGCAGACCGAGGCCATCAACGTCTTTGCCAAGAATCATGGACGAGACCGGCAAGTTACTCGACCACGGCGTGGTCTACCCCACCAAGCCGCGCCACGACGTCGCCGGCACCAAGCGTGAGCTCGCCCGCCTCGTCAAGAAGAACGGCGTCAACACCATCGTCATCGGCAACGGCACCGCCAGCCGCGAGACCGAGGAAGTCGTCTCGGAGTTTATTGCCGAGCAGGCGCCCAGCCTTCGCTACACCATCGTCAACGAGGCGGGCGCGTCGGTGTACTCCGCCTCCGAGCTCGCGAGCCAGGAGTATCCCGATCTGAATGTCACCGTGCGCGGCGCCATGAGCCTGGGCCGCCGCCTGCAGGACCCGCTGGCAGAGCTCGTCAAGATTCCGCCCCAGTCCATCGGCGTTGGCCAGTACCAGCACGACCTTGACCAGGCCGAGCTTTCGCGCACCTTGGGCCACGTGGTGGAAGACGTCGTCAACCGTGTGGGCGTCGACGTCAACACCGCGAGCGCAAGCCTGCTGGGCTACGTGTCGGGCATTACGCCGAGCGTGGCCAAGAACATCGTGGCATACCGCGAGGAAAACGGCGCCTTTACCGATCGCCGCCAGCTCAAGAAGGTCCCCAAGCTGGGACCCAAGGCATACCTCAACGCCGCGGGCTTCCTGCGCATCAGCGGCGGCAAGAACCCGCTCGACGCGACAAGCGTCCACCCCGAGAGCTACGAGGTGGCCACGTCCGTCTTGGAACGCGCCGGCGTGGCGGCCAGTGAGCTCAGCCGAGGCGGCGTGCCCGATATCGAGCGCCGCCTGGGCAGCATCTCGGCGCTGGCAAGCGACCTGGACTGCGGCACCCTCACGCTCATCGACATCGTCAACGAGCTCAAGAAACCCGGCCGCGATCCGCGCGACGATGCGCCCGAGGTGGTCTTTAGCCGCTCGGCGCTTTCCATCGACGACCTGGAACCCGGCATGGAGCTCAAGGGCACGGTGCGCAACGTTGTCGATTTTGGCGCCTTCGTCGACGTAGGCGTGCACCAGGACGGCCTCGTACATATCTCCAAGCTGGCCAACCGCTTCGTCAAGCACCCGAGCGACGTGGTGCGCGTCGGCGACACGGTCAAGGTGTGGGTCGAGAAGGTCGATCGCGACCGCAAGAAGATCTCCCTCACCATGGTGCAAGGAAAGTAAACCGCCAAAGCGGATATCCCCTCTTCGCGGCAAGTGTCGCAAAGAGGGCGGGCGTTCCCCGCGCTCTTTGCCCCTTCGGCAAAGTGGGGTATACTGTCCGCAGTGTGAAAAGCCTTCGGGCTTTTAGCGGCTGCGGGTACCTGTACCTACAGCCGCATTTTTCGTTTTGGAGGAACGATCATGAAGGAGCGCCCGCTCATCCCGGCAGAACAACAGGTCGCCCACCTCGCAGAGCGGGGCGTCCGCTTCGACATAATGAGCCCCAAGGATGCAGTCGCGTTCCTCCGCGACAAGAACTTCTTCTTCAAGGTCAAGGCGTTTGCGAAGTGCTTCTCAACGTATCGTAGCCCCGCGTCGGAGGGCTACGGACGCTACGTCAACCTAGACTTCGCCTACCTCACCGAGCTCACCAGACTCGACCACCACCTCCGCGAGCACATCCTCTCGATGACGCTTGACATCGAGCACTACATGAAGGTCCATCTAAACCGGACGATGATGGACGACGGCGCCGACGGGAAGGAGGTCCTCGACCTCCTTTTCGCCCACGAAAGGCTGCGTAAGGAGAGGATGCTGGAGGAGCGGTTCGATCCAAGCGGGTCAGAAGCCACCGTCGAGAGGATGAAGGCCATCGCCGACCGGCTAGATGGGGTGGGCGGCAGCGATCGGGTGATGCTCTTCCTCGAGATGCTCCACATCGCCGAGGATCAGACTTTGGGGATAGACCCGGAGCACCTCGAGCGCAGCGTCTCGTACCTCGGAGACTCGAACTACACCCGGGACCTCGCGAATAAGTACGGCAGACGCGAGGACATGTACGTCTGGAACTACCTGGAACTCGTCTCCTTCGGGGGAATCATCGCGCTTTACAAGTTCTACTTCTACGACCTCAGGAGGGAACGCAGCCAGGAGGCCGAATCCGTCAAGCAGCTCCTGTTCCCCGTGAAGGCCCTGCGCAACGCGGCCGCTCATAACGGCAACGTTCTGAACACGATCGGGCAGCGTCTACAGAAGCCCGTCGGCTCCATCGCGACGGCCGCGCGGGAGGAGCTCGGAATCGACCAGGAGCTCGTCGCCCTTACGAAGCGCTTCCCCGTCATCCACGACTTCACCGCACTCGTGCTCTGCTTCGATAGAATTGTCAGCGATGCGGACGCGAGGTCGGAAAAGGCGGCAGGCCTGCGCACCCTGCGCGAGCGCTTCCTTGAGCACGCCGACTATTTCGAAAAGCAGATCGAGCTTGACCGAGGAATCAGGATGCTGGGGGAAGTCATGCGCTCGGGAGCCGATGTCATCTCTTCGAGCTCCCTATAGCTCTTCAGCCCCCTAATAGCCCCTTACCATTTGGGCCCCGCTCGAACAGAGTAGGTTCGAGTAGGTTCGAGCAACTCAGCAGCAATCCGACTACCCGCTGCATGAAAACCGCAGCTCAGACGCATGACATGCCGTCCCATGAAGCAGCGGGTTCGGGTAAGAGTACGTCCGAGTGGTCAGAGTAGGGCCCGACTTCCCCCTCTTGGCGACGTGCAAAATCGCGAATATTCAGCATCTCTCGATAGCCCCGCGGTGCCTCAGAGAGCCATAAAAGCAAAAACGGCCCCCGTTTTAGCGTCAATTAGAGCCAAAACGGGGGCCGTTCCGTGCTTCAACCAGCTGGTAAAAGCCTTTACCGTGCTGAATATTCGCGATTTTGCACGTCGCCGCAGGGGGTACCCTTGCTTACGGCAGGATATGGAAGCCCAGAGCGGCGATATCCTTGGCAAATCCGCGCACGGTATCGAGCGAGACCTCGTACGGGTCACGTCCGATGTTCTTGCGCTTGGCCAGGATACTGTTGGGCACCGTGATGATCTGGCAACCGCAGGCCTCGGCCTGGTAAATGTTGATGAGCTCGCGCGTGGACGCCCACAGGACCTCGCAGTTTGGCTTGGCGGCGGCCTTCTTGACCGACTCCGTCATAAACGGAATGGGATCGACGCCGGTGTCGGCGATACGGCCGGCAAAGAGCGAGATGATGGACGGCGTCTCGGCGTCAACGGCCTCGACCATCTCGTCGACCTGCGCGGGCGTGAAGATGGTGGTGACGTTGACCTTAATGCCGTCGGCGGAAAGCTTGCGCACCAGCTCGGCGGTGGACTCGCCCTTAGTGGTCACGCACGGAATCTTGACGTAGACGTTCTCGGCCCAGGTAGCGATCTCGCGTGCCTCGACCTCCATGGTCTCTACGTCGTCGGCATAAACCTCAAACGAAACGGACACATCGGTGATGTGGGCCAGGACCTCCTTGGCAAATGCGCGGTAATCCGTCACGCCGCCCTTCTTCATAAGGGACGGGTTGGTTGTGAAGCCCTGAACGTTGCCGTTCTCGTACATGTCGAGCATGCCCTCGAGGTTTGCACCGTCAGCGAACACCTTGATTGCCATCTGCCTGATTCCTTTCGCTTGCACATGGGCGTTAAACTGCTAAACACTTTACCTACGTTTATCAAGGCGTGAGCTGCGGTTTTTTATCTTCTCGGCGAACGGCATAAACGCTTTAGCGTTTTTGAGCACACCCTCCAGCGGCAAAACGATTTTGCAGGGCGAGCCGATTTGAGCCGCCCGCCGCGGGTGAACGGTAATTGGACGGTTCCCGCTAGATCAACCCAAAGTGGCGCATGGCGGTGACGGTACCGTCGTGTGCGACGTCGTCGGTCACGTAGTTGGCGACCGCCTTGACCTCGGGCATGGCGTTGCCCATGGCAACAGCCGTCTCGACGGCGGCGAGCATGCCCAGGTCGTTGCCCGAATCGCCGAAGCCAAAAGTGCGCGCATTTCCCTCGCGGCCCAGATACGCCAGCGCTCGCGCCACGCCCACGCCCTTGTCGATGCCCTTGGGGCTCAGCTCGCGGTTTGCTTGCTGGGCTCGCTTGGAAGCTCGGCGGTAAACGCGTCTCCCAGTCAATCCGGCACCGCCGAGGCAAACCCCACACGCGCCCGCCAACGCAAAGGTCCGGCGGGACGCACCTAGCATCCCGCCGGACCGTCACTCGTCCAGGAGGCCACCGCGACGAACCTCTAGATCTTCGCAAGCTCCTCGGAGATGACGCGGCAGACGTCCTCAGCCTGAGGCATCACGCCGTACATCTCGAAGAAGCCGTGGTCGCAGCCGCGATAGCGAATCGCGGTGACATCAACGCCCGCATCCTGCAGCCTCTTCGCGAACAGCTCATCCTGATAGCGCAGGTAGTCATACTCGGAAGAGATGATGACCGTGCGGGGGAACGCGCTCACGTCCTCCGCGAACAGGGCAGACACCCTCGGGTCGAGCATCTCCTCCGCATTGCCGTTGGTGTACATCAGCGGCAGGTCATCATTGGCATTGCGAATGCGATCCACCCTGCTCAAAGCCTCGATCCTCTGGTCGTTCACAATCTCATAGAGGTCATAGGACCATTCCTCCGGAACGGGGCCGCCGTCGACGAGCGGATACAGCTCGGCCACGAGCTTGATCCTGTCCGCATGGGACCCGTCGAGGACGACGGCGTTGGTCAGGCTTCCGCCCGCGGAGTCGCCAGCCACGGCGACCCGCGTCGCGTCGACACCCAGCTCATCCGCATGCTCGACAAGCCAGTCGAGCGTCTTCACGCAGTCCTCGACACCACCGGGGAACATCGTCTCGGGAGACAAGCGGTACTCCGGGTAGATCGCGACGCAGCCCGTTCGCTCCGCGATGTCGCGCAGGCAGTTCTCGTACTGGCCAATGTTGCCCACCATGAAGCCGCCGCCGTGGATGAACACGAGCGCGGCGGAGCCGCACCCGTGGCCCTCGGGCGTGAAGACGTGCAGGGGAATGCCCCTGTCGCCAAAGTTCATGACGACGGTCTTCTTGGCGACGTTCGAGCCCCTCACGACATGGGTCTCCTTGTTGGGAGCGGAGCGCCACGCGATCACGTCCACCGGCCCCGCCGGCGCCGGGCCGGCGGCGAGCTTCGCATGGGCGCGCGCGTAGACGCGCGGATCGAGCACGCGCTCGCGCTCGTCTCCCGGCACGGGCTTCAGCAGGAGCTTCAGCCCGTTGGGCTCCACGACCTCCCTAGATCCACGCTCAAGCACTTCAAGCTCGGAAGTGGGGTACTTCCTCTCCTCGGTGCCCATGGCTAGCCGATCTTCAGCTCGTCAAGCTTGGCGTCAAGCTTGGCCATCTCATCGGCGGAAAGCTCCCACTCGAACGTCTCGCAGTTCTGAATCGCGTGGGCGTCCGTGCGCACGCCAACGAGCGCGGTGCCCACGTACTCCTTCTGGGTGCTCCAGTTCACGGCGACCTGTGCCACGGGCTTGTCATGAGCCTCGGCGATCTCGTCCATGACCTTGAGCAGCTCCTGGACGCGCGAGAACTTGGGCTCCTGGAAGTAGTCGTAGAAGCCGCCACGAACATCGCCCTCCTCGAACTTCGGCAGCTCGCGGAACTTGCCCGACAGGATGCCCGCGCCAAGGGAGCCATAGGTGAAGGAGTCGATGCCACGCTCGTAGCCCCACTTGATAAGGTCCTCGGAGGAGCGGTCGACCATGGAGTAGGGCGGCTGCTGGACGTCGACCTGAGCGACCTTCTCGCACTCCTCGATCATCTCGGTCGTGAAGTTGGAGACGCCGATGTGGCGAATCTTGCCTTGCTCCTTGAGGAGCTGGAGGGCGCACATCGTCTCGGAGAACGGGGTCTTGGCGTCGGGCCAGTGCACGAAGTAGAAGTCGATGTAGTCGGTGCGGAGATTGCGCAGCGAGCTCTCGACCTCCCTCATGATGTTCTTGAACGAAGAGTCGCGGTCATAGCCGGCGGCGCTGGTAATCAGGCCAACCTTGGTCGAGAGCAGGTAGCTCTCTCGGTCGACGCCCCTGAGCGCGTTGCCGACGACCTTCTCGGACGCGCCGTTGCCATAGCACGGCGCGGTGTCAATGAGGTTGACGCCGTGATCGAGCATGGTGCGGATGGCGGACATGCTGGCGGCGTCATCGTTCTCACCAAAGGAGTCGCCGCCGATCGCCCAGGTGCCCACGGCGAGCTGGGAGACGTCAACGTCGGAGTTCTTGAGGTGCGTGTAGCGCATATTCTCTCCTTCTAATGGGGCGGCACGCGTCGAATGTCCTCGATCGCGTGCCGCCAGGAATTGCCTTGAACAGGCTTCGGATGATCCGGAAACCGCCTTACACGATGCCCACGAGGCCGAGGACGAGCGCCAGAACCATGATGCCGACCAGGATGATGTTGACGTTCACGTTCTTCTTGCGCAGGAGCCAGAGGACGACGAGCGTAAGTCCCAGAGGCACGATGCCCTTGAAGATCGAGTCGAGGTAGGTCTGGATCATGACGGGGTCGGAGTCCTGAACCGGAATGGACAGGATCGTGTTGAATTGGACGTTCGCCGCGGTCATGGCGCCGATCATCACCAGGCCGATCGTGGAGGTCGCCTTGGTGATGAGCTTCATGAGACCACCCTCGTACATCTCGGAGATGAAGTTGGTGCCCATGCTGAAGCCGAGGTAGGTCATGAAGTATCGGCAGAGGATCGACGGGATGTTGTAGATCAGCAGGAACATGATCGCGCCGAGGGGCGAGCCGCTCATGGCGAGGTTAATGCCGATGCCGGCGGCGATAACACGCAGGACGCCCCAGAAGATTGCGTCGCCGATGCCGGACATCGGGCCCATCAGGGAGACCTTGATACCGTCGATGGACTCGGTGTCGAAGTCTTCGTGCTGCGAGTTCTCCCTCTCCATGGAGGCGACGAGGCCCATGGCGAACGTGCCGACGTTCTGGGTAATGTTGTACCAAGTCGTGTGACGCTTCATGGCGTCGGCACGAGCCTCGGGGTCATCGGCATAGTAGCGGTTAAGCGCGGGCTGGACGGAGTACAGCCAGCCGTCGGCGCCAGCCTTGACGGAACCGCCGGCGCAGGAAGCGAACACGGAGAAGGAGCGCAGGAAAATGCTGTTGAGCATCTTCTTGTCTTCAGGGCTCACATTCTTGGTCAGGTTGCTCATGCGAAGAAATCCTCCTCGTCGCTGGTTACAGAGTCGCCGGAAACGGCCTGGGTGGCCACTCCCTTCTTGGTGAGATCGAAGATCTCCTTGTCGCGGAGGGCGGAGGCAACCGCGATGATGACACCGAGAACTGCGATGGCGATCATCGGGAGGCCGAGGTACTGGTAGAGCGTAAAGCCCAAGAAGAAGTAGATGCTGAGCTCGGTGCTCCACAGCATCTGGAGCAGGAGCGCCATACCAACGGCGGGCAGGAGGGCACCCACGGCGTTGAGGCCGCTCATGACATTGGCCGGAATCTGGTTGACAATGGCGGCAACGGGCTCGGCGCCAAGGTAAACGCCGAGGAAGGCGATGAGGCCAAAGGCGGCGTACTTAACGAACCAGAGAACGAAGTGCTGAAGCGCGAGGCCCTTCTCGTTGCCCTCGGCGGCCATCTTGTCAAAGGTGGCTGCGAAGAACGCGAGGAACACGTTGTTCATGAAGATCGAGAGAAATGCGGTGACGACGCCCACGGGAACGGCCAGTGTGATGGCGGCACCCTGGTCGATACCAGCGCCAACGGTGAAGGCGACGGCGAGGGCGGTCGCGGTAACAGGCTCGGCGGAGATAGCGCCACCAATGTTAACCGCGCCCATGAAGATCGCCTCGAGAGAGGCACCGATGATGGCACCGGTCTTGACGTCGCCCATCAGGAGGCCCGCAACGAGACCTACCACGAGAGGACGCTCGATCATGCACTGACCGAGAACCCAGTTGCCGCCGTAGCAAATCAGCACGGTCAACCAGGCCATTATTGCCAACCCAACCATTTGACTTCCTTTCTTTCATTTCATTTGGCCGCCTGGCCAAATCCCCTTATTTCCCCGCCGCCTCGATCAGACTCTTGAGAGGAGTCTTGGGATTGGACGGGATAAGCTGATGGAAAACCGGAATACCCTGCTCGCAAAGCTCCTTCGCGGCCTCGAGCTCATCCGGGTTGAGCATGATCGTGGAGTTGAGGGCGACCTTGCTATCCGGATCGGACTTGTCGAAGCGGCCGACGTTGGCAACGTTCACGCCCTCAATCTTGCCCGGCGCGCCCTTAACGAGCTCAAGCACGTCACGCACGCAGTTGGTGAGCGCGAAGATGCGCATGGAGTCCGCGCGCGGATCGTTCGCGATGCGGCAGGCATCCGGAACGTCCTTGACGAGGAGTTTCTGGCCCGCCGGCGTACCCATGGAAAGCGTCATGCGAAGGGCGTCGCTCTCCACGGCGTGCTTGTTGGCGACGATGATCCTGGTGGTGTTGAGCTCCTTGGTCCACACCAGGGCGACCTGTCCGTGAATCAGACGGTCATCGACTCGAACCTGAACAATCATTGCTTCCTCTCTCTACTTGTTAGTACTCTCTAATCAAAGAAGTCTCCCTCGGACTCCTCGTTGTCCGCGGCCTTGCTCGGAGGCTCGACGACCTGCATCGTCGCCCTCGCCAGTTCGACGCTCTGCTTGATCGAATCTGCCGTGACCGGCTCGGCGCCGAGGAGCGTCTCGATCACGAGGCCGAGGTTCATACCGGTGACGTGGACGATCCCGCGCTTCTCCGGCTCCATAAGGACGACCTTCTGGAAGACGGAACCACCGTAGATGTCGGTGAAGATGATGGCCTCGTCCTCAGGGCCCACCGAGTCAATAAAGGCCTGGATGCGAGGGATGAAATCGGAGTCGTCCACGTAGCAGTCAACTGCCTCCACCATGTCCGCCATGCCGGTCAGGATTCCGATCGAGCTCCTGATTCCGCTTGCGAGGTGGCCGTGCGACGCGACAAGAACTTTCTTCATCGAGTCTCTCCTAGAGCGAATAGTGGTTGGGGTTCAGAAGCTGGATCTTGCTGACGACGAACGCGCGCATGTCGGGGGCGGCGTCCATCAGGAGGCCTATGCCGTTGCCGTCGTTCTTACCGGAGTTGATGTCCTTCTCGAAGGCGCGGTACATGGAACGGAAGTACTCCGTGGCGATGTTGAACTTACTCATGCCGAGGTTCACGGCCTCCTGGAGCTGCTCGTCGGGGATGTCGGAGCATCCGTGCATGACGAGGGGGACGCTGACGGCCTCCCTGCAGGCCTTGATGCGCTCCATGTCGAGGTTCGGGACCTTGACATAGGGGCCGTGGGCATTGCCGACGGCGATGGCGAGCGAGCCGCAACCGGTGCCCTCGACAAACTCCTCGGCGAGGTTCGGGTCGGTGTAGTGGTCGCTGTTCACGAAGTCGTTGGCGTCAGAGCCGTTGCCGACATGGCCGAGCTCGGCCTCGATGTCGACGTCGAAGATCTTGGCGACCTGGACGACGTCCTTCGTGAGCTGGAAGTTCTCCTCATAGGAAAGTGAGGAGCCGTCGACCATGACGGATGGGAAGCCGGCCTTGACGCCCTTGACGGCGATCTCGTAACCAGCGGAGTGATCCTGGTGGACGGCGACGGGCACGCTCGCGCGCTCGGCGTAATAGCGGGCGGCGAAGGCGATGATGTCGAGGGCGCAGTGGTCCTCGAAGCCAGGCCAGTACTGGATGATGATGGGCATGTGCTCATCCTCGGCGGCCTGGATCGCATAACGGATGGTCTCCGTATTGATGACGTTAATCGCGGGCACGCCATAGTGGTGCTCGGTCGCATGTTGAAGAAGCTCGTTGACCTTGATGAGTGACATCTTTGTCTTCCTTTCACCTGAATAATCATTGGATCGGACAGTTCTCAGCTCGTCAGCTGGTTGAACACGAAGCGAAGCGCGAGGCAGGCAGGCGCTTGCGAGGCGCGGTGGAGCCTATGCGGCCGCCTGGCCCTCAGGCTGCGGCGCCGCGCTTCGACGCCATAGCACGTACGCCACAAGAGCAGCGACTGCAGCAATCGTTGAAGCGAGGGCGAAGGCCAGGAAACCCGCGTGCGTGCCGAGCGCATCGCACGCCCAACCGCCAAACAGGTTCGCAACCACGACGGACAGACCGCTCTGGACCATCGCGAAGGCGCTCTGACCTCGAGCGCGACAATCCTCGTAAGTGTGGTTGGCAATGTAGGTAACGCAGGAGTAGTAGACGGTCATGTAACTCACGCTCTGCAGCAGCTGGCCGCAGACCATGACCGGGACGATGCCGGTGCCCACAAGCACGAGCCTGAGCGCCGCCATGAAGCAGGAAAAGATCAGGAGGTTCATCTCGCCGAAGCGCCTGACCAGCTTGGAGGAAACGAGCAGGATGGGGATCTCGCTCGCAGCGGAGACCGCACTCAGGACGCCCACGAGGTTCTGACCCTCGCCAAGCTCGACCGCGTAGCGGCCCAAGAACGCCCCGATGAAGCCAATCGCGGCCGAACTGATGAAGGCGAAGACCAAGACGAAGGCGATCTCATTGCTGGTGAACAGCGAGAGGAGGCCCTTTCCGTGGGAGACCTTGGGATCGTCCGCGGCATTGGCGCGAATTCCCGCCTCGGGGAGGCGCCACATGTGAGCCGCGAAGACCACCAGCGCGGCGGAGACCACCGTGAACTGGATTTGAGGAGCCATGTCGAGCAGCCGACCGACGATCAGGACGACGATGGCATAGCCGATAGTGCCACCCATGCGAATGCGAGAAAAGTCCAGGCCAGAGCGATCCGCGAGCTCGATGACGAGGGAGTCGCTCAGGGGCAGGAGCCCCGAGAAAAACGCCGAGAATGCAAAGGTTACGAGAAGGACCGGGACGAACGTCGACGCCAGGTAATACAGCGGAGCGAGTACCGCCGCCGCAAGGCAGAGGGCCACGATGACCGCGCGGCGGCGCCCGAGCTTGTCGGCGATCGTCGACCAGAGCGGCTGGATGGCGAGCGCACACACCGGGGTCGCCGCGAGGAGAATGCCGGTCTGGGCCGCGCTGAGGCCGAGGCTCGTGTAGTGAGCGGAGAGAAACGGCGAGTACACGCCCGCGCAGACCCAGTAGAGTACGTTCGCGAAGAACAGCGAAGTCATGCTTGCGTTTGTCTTGGCGTTGTGCATCGTGCTTCTCCCTTCTTGCTCGCCGGGTGCCTGTCTGGGCTTCGAAGTGATTCACCATCTAGCGTGAAACGGAGTTGCGAGGCGTTGAAACAATGTTCTGTTGTTTCATCGTTTTCGTGCCGTTGTTTCACGGCTCATAAGATAGCAGCTCAAGCTGAGATTGCGCCGAGGAAGTACCGATTTACCGTGAACGGTAGGAAATCAGCGGTGAAACGCTATTTCACCGCTGATGAAACATTTCGCTTATTTTTCACCTCTCTTGACCTAAGATACAAAGCAAGCTAGGACCAAGGAGTAACCATGGATAAGACAGGGGATGTGCTCAGCCACATCTGCGCGGTCATGAGCAGCCTATCCCCCTCGGAGAAGGCAATCGCAACGTATGTGCTCGACCACCCGTCGGATGTCGCAACGATGACCGTCCGCGAACTCGCCGCAGAAACCGGTACGTCACCGGCGTCTGTTTCGAGATTCGCAAGGACGCTTGACTACCGAACCTATTCGGACATGCGTCTGGCGCTCGGCATATCCATCAGCAGGGCATCCGGCGAAGAAAAGGCCACGGACGGCAGGATTACTCTGGACGACGTCGAGGGCTCCATCAAGTACGTCCTGTCTCACAAGGTCAAGGAGCTCTCCCAAACCGCCTCGCTCATTGACTCCGATGACTTTTCGGCAGTCGTCAATCTGCTCCACAACGCCAACCTCGTCCTGATCGCGGGCGTCGGCAACTCGATTAACATGGGCGTAAACGCGGCGTTCAAGCTCTCGCAGGTTGGAGTCAGAGCGTTTTGCCCCAGTACCACCGAAGCCATGGTCTCCGTCGCAACCAGCCTCAAGGAGAATGACGTTCTGCTCGTCATTTCGACGTCCGGATACTCGAAGCGCCTCGTCAACATATTCGACTCTGCCGAGGATTCGAACACCCCCATCATCATGATCACAGACAACCCGGATACGCCGCTCGCGAAGCGTGCCACGCATATCATCCGAGCCATCTCGCGAGATCAGGCCATCACCGGAACCGAGATCGCCTTCTCGCACAGCTCGATCAACTTCGTCATCGAGCTGCTGTTCCTCTTCCTGACCTCTTGCTGGGATGACCCGGTAGAGTTTAACAGGATCATCTCGAAGAATCTCATGGGAGACAAGCAATACAGCTAGGACGACGCACGCCGGCGCACCGATGCCCAGACCGAAACGGGAGGACCCCTTGATAAAGCTCATCCTCGCAGACATGGATGGGACCCTGTTGCCGTTTGGCTCAAGGGTCGTATCGGAGCGCACGCACAGCGCGATTCTTTCGGCGCTCGATGCGGGCATCGCGTTCGGCCCCGCAAGCGGGCGCGACTACGCCGACCTGGCCGATGCCTTTGACGGCGACGCGCGCTGTTTCTCGACCGGCATCATGGCCAACGGAAAGAAGGTCTTCTCCAGCGGCGAACTCGTGTTCAAAAAGACGCTCTCGACGGAGGCCCTCGTCAAGCTCGATAGCGCTGTACGCCCCTACGCGGGGACGTCACTCTGGCTAGTCGCCGATGTCGATGAGACAGGCAAGCGCTGCGAGCAGTTCCTCTGCGCCGTCGAGCCTGGCGACGAATTCGCCCTGGAAGTCGTTAAGGACTCCGGAAGAGACATGGCGCTCGGAGACGTGCCCACGAACCGTGACGTCATAACCGCCGGCATCTTCGTCAACGTCAGCTCCGCCCCGACGGAAGTCGTTCGGAGTCGATGCAAGGAAGCCTGCCCAGAACTTGATTTCCCCTCGCCCGTCCCATTCTTCCTCGATGTTGTTCCGGCTGGCTGGAGCAAGGTAAACGGACTCGACGCGCTTCTCGGCAGCCTTGGGGTCACGCTGGACGAGGTCGCTTTTATCGGAGACTCGGAAAACGACGTGACGCTCCTCGATAAGGTGCCGAACTCCTACGCAGTCGCGGGCGCGATGCCAGAGGCGAAGGCCGCGGCCCATCACCTGATCGGGAACGCAGCCGAGGACTCCGTCGCGAAGCTCATCGAACAGATTGTCCAGCAGCGAGGCTAGGGTTCCGCCAGCGTGGCATGCGCCGCGTGCCTCGTCATCCGTTCGTGGCGCGCTACCTCGTGACGATCCAGAGCGTGGCCATCGTCGCGACGCCGATGCCTACGATGAGCGCGGCCCACAGGACGCGGACCACGGGGTTCATGTCGCCCGCCACCACCATGTCGTTCGCGTGCCAGAACCAGCTCTCGTTTCCCTTGCGCATGATGCCCTCCCTTAGCCTCGATTACGCCATCTATGGCCGAGCAATCGCAGGTCACGTGCCATGGATTTGCCCTACGCCCAGCTTTCAGTTCTGTAAGGCGGCGGGAGCCTGTGCGAGGCCCCGAGTCCTGAGGCTGTTGCAATGAAAATGGGAATCAAGGGGCACGCATCAATCATATGGGTTCCTTTCGAGGGCGATGGCAAACGAAGCATCCATCATATAATGGAGCGACGCAACCAGAGAGGTCACCCATGGAATTTTACGCAAGCTGCCCCGAGGGCTTTGAGTCCGCACTCGCCGACGAGCTTAAACGGCTCGGGCTTTCGCATGTACGCCGCCTGAAGGGCCGCGCTACGTTTGAGGGCGAGATCGAAGAAGGCTACCGCGCCTGTCTGTGGTCGCGCCTGGCCAGCCGCGTGTTTGTGGTGCTTGGGCGCTTTGAGGCGCAGGATGCCGATGCGTTGTACGACGGCGTTTACGACATTGCCTGGGAAAACATCGTCCGCCCCGGCGCCACCATTGCCATCACTGCCCGTGGTGTGACCGAGCAGCTGCGCAACACGCGCTTCTCGGCCCTGCGCGCCAAGGACGCATTGTGCGACCGCCTGGCCGAGACCACGGGCCGTCGCGCCGATGTCGATGCTGCCGACCCCGATGTCCACCTGCTGCTTTCGCTGCGCCAACGTCGCGCGAGCATCAGCCTAGACCTTTCAGGCGACCCGCTGTTCAAGCGTCTGCCGCCCGCGGCGACCCGCGCTGGCGAGGGCACGCACGTGCTACGCCCCGACTACGCCGCCCTGGTGTTGGCGCAGGTCGGCTGGACCGCGCTGTGCGAGCGCGAGCTGACGGCCGACGACTACGAGAACGAGGCTCTACCCACGTTGATCGACGCCTCGTGCGCCGGCGGCGGCCTGCTGCTGGAAGCCGTGAATATTCTGAACGACCGCGCCCCGGGCGCCGCCCGCGAGCGCTGGGGCTTTGAGGGCTGGCAGCTGCATGATGCCGACCTGTGGGAGCGGCTGCGTGCCGAGGCACGCGAGCGCGAGACGGCAGCGCGCGAGCGCCAGGCGCGCATCGTTGCCGTAGATGCTGACCCCGCCGCACGCAAGACCGCTGAGCGCATGGTTACGTGTGCCGGCTACAAGCGCTTTGTCGATTTTTGCGCCGCCAAATCTGCCACCGTACTGGACCACGCGGGCGCCGTCGCCGGTGCCGCCCTCGTCGCGGATACGACCGAGACACCGCTGTCGCTTATGCATGACGCCATGACGCTGGTCGGCGAGCTGCGTCGCGCGCCCGAGCTTACCGCCGCGCCGGTCGCCGCCCTCACCCGCGACGGCCTTATGGCCCGCGCGCTCCATGCCGAGCCCGTGCGCTCCATTGCCGTCATGCCCAACAACGAAGAGGCGACTATCGAGGTTTGGCCCTCGCTCGACCACGCCGCCGCAGCGTTTGAGGCTGCGACCAACGCAGATGCCGAGGAGCAGACCGCAAATGCCCAAGACGAAGCCGCCGACGCCCCCATGCCCGAGCCCGCCGCCACGCTCGACCTAGGCGACGGCAAGCCGCTGCCCGTGCTCATCCCCGAGTCGGAGCAGTTCGCCAACCGCCTGCGCAAGAACGCCCGCCTGCGTCGTAAGTGGGCCAAGCGCGAGGGCGTGAGCTGCTACCGCGTCTACGATGCCGACCTACCCGACTACTCCGCCGCCATCGACCTGTACGAGGGATGCCCGCAGACGCCGGGCCGCTGGCTCGTCATCGCCGAATACGCCGCGCCCAAGACCATCGACCCCGCGCTGGCCCAGGCCCGCATGCTCGATATCTTGGCCATCGCGCCGCGCATCCTGGATGTTCCGGCCGAGCACGTGCACGCCAAGGCACGCATGCGTTCGCGCGGCGGCTCGCAGTACGGCAAGCAGGGCGCCGGCAAGGGCGGCTCGGGCGAGCGCGCCAACATCGCGCGCCGTCGCCTGCCGCTCATCGAGGAAGGCGGTCTTACCTTTGCCGTCAACTTTGACGACTACCTGGACGTGGGCATCTTCTTGGACCACCGCGTCACGCGCGATCTGGTGCGCGAGCACGCCAAGCAGGCACGCCGCTTCCTCAACCTGTTCGCCTACACCGGCACCGCTACCTGCTATGCGGCCGACGGCGGCGTCGAGGAAACCGTGACGGTCGACCTCTCCAACACCTACCTGGACTGGGCCGAGCGCAACATGCGCCAGAACGGCTTTGTGGGATCGCAACACCACTTTGTGCGCGACGACGTGCTCGCCTGGATTCGCGACCAGCGCCAGACGCGCAACCGCTGGGACCTGATCTTTGTCGACCCGCCCACGTTCTCGAACTCCTCCAAGATGGGCCGCCGCACCTGGGATGTCCAGCGCGACCATGTTGAGCTGTTGGCCGGCGTATCGCGCCTGCTCGCGCAGGGCGGCCATGCCATCTTTAGCTGCAACCTGCGCGGCTTCCGCCCCGAAACGCGCAAGCTCGCCCGCGCGGGCGTGGTGCTGGAGGACATTACGGCGCAGACCATCCCCGAGGACTTCGCGCGCAACCAGAAGGTGCACCACTGCTACATCGTGCGCCGCCTGCCCATCGAGGACGCCATGGCCGAAGTCGGCTTTAGCGCCGAGGAAATTGCCGAGCGCGTCGAGGAGCTGCGCAACCCCGAAGCCCGCAAGCCTCGCGCAGCGGCGCCCGCGCACGCGCAGGCAGGCGACCGGGGGCCGCGCGGCAACGGCAAGCCTGACTCCGCCGGCAAGCCCAAAAAGAAGAAGTTCTACGCCAGCAAGCCCAAGGGCAAATAACAAAGTTGCGGTGGAATACGGACTGTTTTGCCTGGAATTAGGCAAATTTAGACCGTATTTCACCGCAACTCATATTGGGATGGTGGTTGGCGATCTAGCCTTGGATGACCAATCGGTAACCGATACCCACGTGCGTCTGGATATAGCGCGGATGCGCGGGGTCGGACTCGATCTTCTTGCGCAGCGTGCCCATAAAGACGCGTAGACTCGCCAGGTCGCTCTTAGTCGCCGTACCCCAAATCTCGTGCAGGATAAACTGGTGCGTCAGCACCTTGTCGGCGTTGTGTGCCAGCAGGCATAGGAGTTTGTACTCGATCGGCGTCAGATGCAGTTCCTCGCCATCCATCGTGGCGATGCCGGCATCAAAATCGATATGCAGCTCGCCGGTATCGAACGAGCCCTCGGAGGCAACACCGCCCGTTTGCGCATACGAAAGGCGCCTGAGCGTCGTGCGAATGCGCGCGAGCAGTTCCTCGACCGAAAACGGCTTGGTCAGGTAGTCGTCGGCACCAGCATCGAGCGCGCGGATCTTGTCCGCGTCCTCGCTGCGCGCCGAGACCACGATGATCGGCATGCCCGACCACGTGCGCACCGACTCCACCACCTTGACGCCGTCCATATCGGGCAGGCCCAGATCGAGCAGCACAATGCTCGGCGCCTGCGACGAGGCGGCGGCGATGGCAGCATGTGCGGTCTCCACGGCCATATGGCGCAAGCCGTGCGCCTCGAGCGCGGCGACGATAAGGTTGCGGACGGCGGGATCGTCCTCAACGACCAAGATGAGCGGTTTCACGGCAGAGTTCGGCACAGCGCTACTCCTTATCAAACGAAACGTCGGCGGCGGGAAGCTCGATCGTAAAGACCGAGCCGTGCGGGTCCGCCGCGGCAACCTCTATGCTACCGCCATGCGCCAGCGCAATGGAGCGGCAAAGCGAAAGCCCCAGGCCCACACTGCGTCGGCTATCGGCCAAACCATGGTTGGCGGTGTAGAACGACTCAAAGATACGCTCGCGGTCCTCGGAAGCAATGCCCGGGCCGTCATCGGCCACCGAGCACGCCACGCGTCCATCGCCGGCATCAATCGAGATCACGATATGCGAGCCTGCGGGCGTGTAGGTAATGGCATTGTTCACCAGGTTTACCACCAGCTGCACCATCAGGCGCGCATCGACATTGACGAGCGCCGGCTCATCGCTCGCCACCACCTTAAGATCGTGCTCGCGCACGGCCGGATTTACATGGCGCAGCGCCTCCTCGACGATATCGTCCATAAGCTCGAGCGTGGTCGACAGATGCATGCCGCCGCCCTCGAGCTTGGTGATGGCAAGCAGGTTCTCGACGGTGGCGTTGAGCCACAGCGCATCCGAGCGAATGGATAGCAGCAGGCCGCGGCGCGTCTGGGCATCGAGCACCGCGGTGCCGGTCGAACCCTGATCGAGCAGCACGTCGGCATTACCCGAAATACTGGTAAGCGGCGTGCGCAGATCGTGCGAGATGGAGCGCAGCAGATTGGCGCGCAGCTGCTCATTTTTGGCAAGCACCGCCGCCTCCTCGCGGGCCTCCATGGCGCGGGCGCGATCGAGTGCCAGCTCGCCTTCGCTCACGATGGCATCGGAAAGTGTCCGCTCCTCGTGCGTCAGCACGTCGGGCTCGGCAACGATAGCCAACACGCCCACCACCGAGGCGGGATCGCCCGCGCGCACCATGGTGTCGCCCGAGCGCACGGTCAGGTAGATGCCGTAGAACGCCGAGCCGCCGTAGGTGGCATCGAGCGGCGTTCCCACATAGGCGGACGCCGAGAGCCGCGGCGGCATCTGCGGCGCCAGTTCATGCACCGGCGCGACATCGCCCACGGCCGTGTATGTCGCACGCGGCAGCAGGTCATCGCCCTCGGCGTCGGCGCTGTACCACACGACTGGACAGCCCGAAAGACGTGCCAGCTGCGTTGCCATAGCATGGACAATCTGCTGCTGATCGGCGCAGCGCTGCAGCATGCGGTTGGTCTCGAGCACCATCTGCGTGCGCCGGTCGCTGGCGGCGGCCTGCGCCAAGGCACGACGCAGGGCAAGCGAAATCGAGCTCGACACGAGCGAGACCGAAAACATGATGAAGAACATGCCAGGATAGACGCGGTCGATAAACGACAGCGAGTAGCGCGGGTCGACAAACAGGAAGTTGTAGAGCGCCACGGCGGCAGCCGAACTCAGCAGGCAATACAGGCGGCTCCAGGTAAAGAATGCGCACAGCTGCACGGCGAACACATAGACGATCATGATGCTCGGCGCGAGCCCCGGATGGTCGAGCAGCGCGCCCACAATCGTCGCCGCGGCTAGCAGCCCCGCCGATACGCAGGCGTCATACAGAGGGCTGCGACGCGTCAGCGTTGTACGCCGCCACCAAAAGTTCTCGGCAATATCGCCGTCCGCACGGACGTCCATCAGCGCCCCGCCCCTCTCTCAAAACAGAAACCACCACAAAGGGGACTGGCACCTTTGCGGTGGTGGCCTCCTTGTGGTGGTTCCAAGTGTATAGCCTTGCAGCGTGCGGTCGCTAGACAAACAGCAGACGTCGACTACGGGCGCTCGTCGGGGGCCAGACGCTGCATCTTGTTCACGGCCTTAAACTTGGTGAACAGCGGCACGTACTCAAAGCTCACGTTGGAGTTCTCCAGGCCGTACCAGCGCGCGGGGGTGCCGGCAGCACGGCGGATGATGTACTTGAGCGTGATGGCCGTACGCTCGCTGGGCTCCACGTCGCTTTCGGGCGCCAGCAGCTTGCGGATCATGACGAACTTAAACGTACCGATGTTGCCCGGATCCTTGTAGACCGAGTAATCGTGCGTCTGCGCCGGCAGCTCGCCGCTGGCAGCCAGGTCCTGAACAACCTGGCGCAGGTAAGCATTGACGCGCTGGTTGATCTTATAGCCCAGGTACAGATGCACGCGGAATACGTAGTCGGTGCCGAACGTCTCGACCGAGTAGGCAAAGGTATGCGGCTCGTCCATGGTCTCGACATTCACGAACCACCAGGCACGAGCGCGCTTGGGGTGCTTGTCCAAAATCGAGTAGACGATATCGCGGTCGATATAGTCGGTGTTGGTGTCCTTGGTCAGGTACACGATGTTGTCGCTCATGAGCTCGTAGCGATCGTCGTCGCGCAGGCGTTTGAGCTGCGGCAGATAGCTGCGCAGCGGCAGCAGCGTAAACTGACGTTGCTCGACCGCCGTGCCGTTGTACCAGCACACCATGATGCCCATGATGAGCGCGGCCATAAGGATGGTGAAATAGCCGCCGTGGAAGAACTTGGTGAGCGAGCTCACAAAGAAGAAGCCCTCGAGCATAAGGAAGAAGGCGGCAAAGATCCACGGCGCGACCTTGAGCTTGCGCTCCTCGTGCAGGTAGAAGAAGAGCAGCAGCGTGGTGCACATCATAGTCAGCGTAATGGCAAGGCCGTAGGCGGCTTCCATATGCGCCGAGTTCTGGAACAGCAGCACCACGACGACGCAGCCCACGAGCATGACGTTGTTGACCATGGGGATGTAGAGCTGGCCCTTGGTCTCGGCAGGATAGAAGACCTGCATATGCGGCATGAGGTCCAGGCGGCTGGCCTCGGACACCAGCGAGAATGCGCCGGTGATGAGCGCCTGCGAGGCGATGATGGCCGCGACGGTGGAAAGGCCGACGGCAAAGGGGCGCAGACCCGGGGCGAGCATCTGGTAGAAGGGGTTGAGGTCGGCGATGCCCATGAGCTCCGGGTTACCGGCGTTGTTGATAAGCCACGCGCCCTGGCCCATGTAGGACAGCAGCAGGCAGCACTTAACGAACGGCCAGGTGGCATAGATGTTGCCGCGGCCCACATGGCCCATGTCGGAATAGAGTGCCTCGGCACCGGTGGTAGCGAGGAAGCAGCTGCCCAAAATCATGATGCCCGCATGGTTGTTGGGGCTCAGCAGAAAAGCGATGCCACGCAACGGGTTGAGGCACAGCAGCACCGCGGGATACTGGCAGACAAAGAACAGGCCCGTGCCGCCCAAGAACAAAAACCACAGCGTCATGATGGGGCCGAAGGCGTGACCGATCTTGGCCGTGCCGATGCGCTGCACCAAGAAGAGCGCGATGATGATGGCAAGCGTGATGGCGACGACACGACCCTGGTCGTCACCGAGCACGGCATGGACCGCCGGGATGGTGCGCAGGCCCTCGATGGCCGTGGTGACGGTAACGGCAGGCGTCAGGATGCCGTCGGCGAGGAGCGCCGCGCCGCCCAGCATGGCGGGGATGATGAGCCACTTGCCGCAGCGCTTGACCAGGCTGTACAGGGCAAAGATGCCGCCCTCGCCGTGGTTGTCGGCGCGCAGCGAGATCAGCACGTACTTGACGGTCGTCAGCAGCGTGACCGTCCACACGACAAGGGAGAGCGCGCCGAGCACGAACTCCTGCGTGACGCTTCCGATGCCGCCGTTGCCGGCAACGAGCGCCTTGGTTACATACATGGGGCTGGTGCCGATATCGCCATACACCACGCCCAGCGTGACGAGCATCGCCGAGATGCTCACAGGAATCGCAGCGTGCGAGGCTACTTCCTTTGCCTTTTGTTCCATAAGCCGGTTTCCTCCCAATTTTAACGTTCGACGGGATTATATGTAATCAGCCCATATTTTAATGGCACCGTTTTCCCAGCTAGATAAACATTTATGCGGCCTTTAGGCCACCACGGCGATATGGAATGCGACAAGGGGACGCCCCCTTTGTCACATTCGTCATTTTCCGAGCCAGTTTTTGAACCACCACTCCATAGAGCGGCTCATCTCGGCCATAAAGGGGCTCGTGTGCTTACGGGTGTAGATGTCGATGACGCGCTCGCCCACCTCGCGGGCGTGCGGGCGAAACATCGCGTCCATCTCGGCCACCTGCGCATCCATGGTCGCGGTATCGGCGCGGCAGTAGTGCTCCTCGTGCACCAGGTTCACCACGGGATGCGCGATTGCCGGGCGCTCCTTGCGGGGCGTGCCGATGATGAGCATCGACAGCGGCATGGTATAGGCAGGCAAGTCCAGCAACTCGGCGACTTCCTCGGCATTCTCGACGATATCACCGATGTAGCAGCTCCCCAGCCCCAGGGCCTCGGCGGCAACCACGGCGTTTTGCGCAGCGATCACGGCATCCTGCGCCGCGATGGCAAAGTCGCCCAAACCCGGCGCGCGGCGGGGCACCTTGCCCGTGCGCTCGACAAACTCGGGCTCAAAGCAGCCCACGTGCTCAAACAGATCGATCCACTTGGCATAGTCGACCACAAATATGAGTGCCCAGGGCGCCTTGGCGATCATGGGCTGGTGGTCGCACAGGTCGGCAAGACGATCGAGCGTAGCCTGCTCACGAATGCTCACGATGGAATACATCATCATGGCGCCTGCCGACGGCGCGCGACTCGCCGCATGCAGAATCGCCGCCCGCTGTTCGTCGGTCACCGCCACGGGACGGTCGCTGTCATCGCGCGCAAAAGCGCGCGTGGACGAACGGTGCTCCAAAATGTCCAGTACCGCGTTGCCCGTAGTCTCGACCGGATAGCCGTACGTATCCACGACCGCAGCTCCGTCGCCGCCCATGTCCGCCTTGCAAACCTGCTCGCTCATCGCCCTACCCTCGCCATTTCTTTAAGAAGCCTTTACGTTTCCGTGTAATTCCCGTCCATTATCGCGCAGGTGGGCACTCCATTGCGCAACACCGCCATACTCGCGCGTTATTATGGCTGGTTGTTGTACGCAGCCGTCAAATGCTGCGCATATCTCGGTAACAATCGGGTTAATCCCCGCTTTCGTAGGTTTTAAGTTTGTGAGGAGTCTCAGCATGTTCGCTGCCGCCATCTCGCTCGTCGGTCTTGCGGCGACCGTCTACCTTGTCTTGCGCGAGGCCAAGGCCATTTGCGCAAAGTCGGGCACCGTTGCCAAAAGCGCTCTTGGGTGGAGCGTCGCCTTCGGCCTGTTCCAGCTCTTTTTGACCATTTGGGGCGCCATTGGCCTCGTCGCCCAAAACGAGCCGCTCGCCTTTGTGATGCTCATCCTGACCAATGCCATCCTCACCGGATGCGCTTGGGCCAGCATCGCCCGCGACCGCATCGCCCCGCGCGTCTTTGCGTTCGCCGAGCCCGACGCGCCCGCCCCCACCGGCAAGCTCGCCCGCCTGCGCGGCGCCTTTGTGGGCAAACCGCTCGTCGCCGCCGTCTTGTGCCTGTTGCTCGCCGGCGTCTTTGCGCTGCTGGGCCTGGAGGTCTCGTCCAACCACGACTTTACCTGGGTCTACCCCCTGTGCATCCTGCTCGAGTGGGCCATCATCACCGTGCTCATGACCGGCTTGTTCTTCCTATTCCAGCGCCACGGCGCAGCTCCCGCGGTCCTGGCCTTTGCCCTCTTTGTCCTGGGCATTGCCGAGTTCTTCGTCATCACGTTTAAATCCATGCCGATCCAGCCGGGCGACCTTTCGGCCATCTCCACCGCCGCCGCGGTCGCCGGCAACGGCTACACCTTCTCGATCTCGCTGTTCTGCGTGCTGTCCATGAGCTTTACCGCCATCGCCATGCTGCTGTGCGAGTACGCCGGCCTGGTCGCGCCGCATCGCCAGAAGGGCGCCGCCAACGCCAAGCGCATGCTGCTCACCAACCTGCTCGTGGCGGTGCTGTGCCTGGGCGGCGTGACCGCGCACGTCACCCTCATCGACTACTACAACACCCTCGGCATCACCGTCTACACCTGGCGCCCGCTCGAGAGCTACTGGCGCGAGGGCTATCTGCCAGCCTTTATTAGTGCAGCGCAGTCCATCAAGCCGCCCAAACCCGCCGACTATTCTGTCGATGACGCCAAGGCCACGCTCAAAAAGTACGCCAAGGCCTACGACAAGTCCGACGCCGCCAAGAGCGACGAGCGCACCGCCGCAAAGGAGCAATTCGACAGCGAGAAGCCCACGGTTATCGCCATCATGAACGAGACCTTCTCGGACCTGTCCATCTACCAGAACATGCGCGCCGGCTACGAGGGCCCGCAGTACTTTAAGAACCTGTCCAACTGCCTCAGCCGCGGCAAGCTCTATGTGAGCGCCTACGGCGGCGGTACCGCCAATACCGAGTTTGAGTTTATGACCGGCAACTCCATGGCTAACCTGGGCTCGGGCGTGTACCCCTACACCATCTACAACATGGAGACGACCGGGAACCTGGCAGAGCAGTTCAAGTCGCTCGGATATTCCACCACGGCCATGCACCCCAACCACGCGACCAACTGGAACCGCGAGAACGTCTATAAGGACTTTGGCTTTGACCAGTTCCTGTCCATCAACGACTTCCAGGGAGCCGACACCCTGCGCGGCATGGTGACCGACCAGGCAACCTACGACAAGATCCTTGAGCTGCTCGATCAGAACGCCGATCCGCAGTTTATCTTCGACGTGACCATGCAGAACCACTCGGGCTACGACACGGGCCTGCTGCCGGTCGACAAGCAGATGCACCTGAACATCGACACGACGGACCTGGACGCCAAGACCGTCGAGGACGGTACGCTCTCCGATGTCGACGAGTATGTCTCGTGCATCGAGCAGTCCGACCAGGCGCTTCGCTACTTCCTCAACGCCCTGAGCAAGCTCGACCGTAAGGTTGTCGTGGTGTTCTGGGGCGACCACCAGCCGTTCTTCCCGTCCAAGTTCAACGACAAGTGGTTTACCGGCGAGGATGATGCCACGCACCAGGAACGCCTGTGGCAGACTGACTACATCATCTGGGCTAACTACGACGTTGCCGGTTGCGACCAGACGAGTGAGGTCGACGACCTGTCCACCAACTACCTGTCCACCCAGCTGATGCAGCTGATCGGCGCCCCGCTTTCCGACTATCAGAAGGCGCATATGACACTGCGCGAGTCGCTGCCCGCCATCAACTCCGTCGGCTACGAGGACGCCAGCCTGCGTTGGGCGCTTTCCTCCAACGTCACCGGTGACGACGCCGCTGCCGCAGCCGCCACCAAGGCGCGCGAGGATTACGCCAAGATGCAGTACTACGAGATGTTCCGCGACGGCAAGAACGTCTACACCGAGCACTTCCAGACCGAGGCCAACGAGACCGACCCCAACCTGGCGCCGGGCACGACCAAGATCAAATAGCGACACGTCTTAACTGGTTCGTCTGCCCGGCGGCGCGGAACGTAAGGTTCCCTGCTCGGACAGTCCTGCGCAAGACGAAGGCCACATTAAGTGGCCTTCTTTGTATTCGGAAAGTGTGTCCCGGAATCTGCCTTCGGAATGGGACGCAGTTTCCGCTTGAGGGCCTGTTGGGAAAGCGCATCCCACTTCAAGAGTAAATTCCGGGTCGCACTTTCCGCTAAGGCTCTCAACCGGAAAGTGCATCCCATTCCAAGCCTTAATTCCGGGACATAGTTTCCGGACAAGACATCAACCGGAAAGTGGGGACCACTCTGAGCGCCGATTCTGGGACACACTTTCCGAAACACCGCCCATCCGGAAAGCCCGTCCCACTCCGAATACATCCAGGCATAAAATCATCAGCTTATTAGGCCTTCTATCAATAAAGAGACACCCTCCCGAGCGGCGGGCTCGAAGTTCATCGCGAGTTCCGCACGCAAAGAAGGCCACTTAATGTGGCCTTCGTCTTGCGCAGGACTGTAGAGCAGGGAACTTCGTGCCAGCCGCCCGGGAGGGCGTTGCGTTTAGAAGATGGACCTAGTACTTATCCCTCCGGGACAAAAGTAGCGCGGCTATAAAAGCGATGCTGGCAAGAGTTAGCAAAACTAAAAGCAACGTGAGCGTGTTGTCGCCCGTTGCCGCCAGACCAAGCAAGCCGGGCTTCTTGCTGTCAGCAGACTGCACGGGAATCTTCTCGCCATCGTCCTCGGCGGTAATCTCCCAGCGAATGGTCTTGTTTGCGTCGGCAAGCTCGTTGCCCACCGACGTCGGAACGCTTAGCTGCAGATTAAGCACCGTGCTGTCATCGCTCGTAAACGTGGCGATTTGCGTGGGATAGGCGAACACGCTGCCCGGTGTTCCTGTCTGGAGCCAACCTGCAGAGGCATCGCCCACAGTCGCCGTTAAGGTGATGGGCGATAGCAGATGTGCCGTCTCGTGATCGACAACAGCCCGCACAAACACACGTACCTGGGACTTTACACCCGTGGTACGAACCCCAATCTGTTGCTCGCGTACATCGCCGGGCATTAGATCTTTAAAGGCTGGAAACAGATCGGGCTCCCCCGAGGAGTCCGTCGCTCCCGATACCGTTAGCTGGCGTGCATTTCCGTCATAGGCAATCGTGGGAACGTCAGCAAACGCACGTGCAGGAACGGCAAGCGCGATAAGGCAGACGATTGCCGCCATCACGCAGCGCAAGGAACACACAACGTCTTTACGAATCGGAGAAGCCATACCTACGCACCTCCATGCGGCGGCACCAGCACGCCATCCTTGACTGTACAGCCCCATGCCTCTGCAACTGCATCGTCGGGCGTGGATTGAATTGCTTGGGTCGAAATGTCAACGACCAGGTTCTTCCCATCTGCCTTCTGCTCAGTCACGCTCTTGATGAGCACATCGGTTTTGCCCATCGGAGCAACGGGAGACGTCCAGTAGTAGTACCCGTCGGACGCGACAACCCAAGACGAGGCGGTGTTGGAAGCAGATGCCTTGGACACACTGCCCCAGTCAATGACGTAGTCGGTGCCGGCAACTGGCTCATCCCACAGGCGTGCGCCATCCTGGTCCTGCCAGTAGATATCCACTGCAGCACGAATATAGGCGGGCGCAGTACCCGTGTTCTTCGCCTTGACATCGCTTTTCACTTTGCCGTTGAGCGTTTCCTGAACCGATGGCGTCACCGATCCGATGCCGAACTGGTTGACCAGCACGCCCGTAACCGAAAGCCAGGCCAACGTGCCTGCCGTACCGGCCAGGAGGATAACCCCCACCAGCAAGGCGATGATGCGCTTGCGCTTGGACATGCTAATCCTCCTTCTTTGCTACGTTGCCGTTGCTCCAAACGTTATGGGCACGATCGCTGCCGTCGATCCATTTGTCGTTCACACGCGTGTTCGTGCAGGTGAACGTGGCATCGTTCGCGCTCGATGCAGACGAAATCGTCAGCTCGGCAGTTTTACCGGGCGCCTTGCCCGGCGTGCTCAGCTCACCCTGGTAGCGCCATGCCCAAGCCGTATCTTCCTCGACGGTATAGATGCCAGCCGGAGCGGCGAACTGCACGCTGCCGACATAGCAAGTTTCACCGTTTTCGTCGCGCTGCTCGCTAACTTTCACCTCGACCATGCGCGTCTCGGCAGGAGAATCCTGCGACATCTTTCGCGTTACCTTAAAGCGGAACGTTTGCCCCATAGCGCTGGCATCGGTCGTCTTTTTAACGATCGTCAGCGCATGAGTCTGGGCAAAGTTGAACACGGCTTTGCCGGGGCCCTGATCGCCCTCGCCCGTCTTCTTGGACTCCAGACGGTTGGCCAGGTCGAACGAGCCGTCACCCGAACCAAGGCTGTAGAGCGAGACAAACTTGCCGTTTACGGGCTCTTCCGCCACAGAAACACCCTCTGTACCAGGCCCGTAGCTTGCCCGCATTACCGTAACGGTCAGCCGCGTTCCCATAAACGGCTTGGCAAAGCAGACCTTAAACGGCGCCTTGTCGGCACTGTCATCGACGGTGTTGGCGGCGGCGGGATCGAGCAGCCACTTAAGCTGGGCGGTCATGGTTTCGGACTTCGCGGGATCAGACGTATCTTTGGCAACCACGCGATATGTAACGGGATACAGGTCCATGTCGCCCTTAATTGGCTCGTCCTTAAACACATCCCAAGGCTTCGTATCACCATCGGCGCCCACATATCGCCACTCCAAGAAGAGCTCACGCATATCGCCATTGGCGGCCGCACGCTCATCGAGCAGCGCGACGATCTTGGAATGGGCGTCCGGGTCGTATGCCACGGACTTTTGCTCCATCATGGGATTCCCGCTGTTGTCATAGACGGGGCGGCCGTTCTCATCCATTTTGGGAACATCAACCGTATAGACGAAGCCGGACTTGCCGTCCTGCGCACGCTCGTCGCCCGAGTCGACCGTCGCCGTAAAGAGAACCGACCCGTCGACACCGTGATAGCGCACCTTATGCGGCGCAATCTTGTACACCGCAGTGTACATCGCGCTCTTAAAGGGCTCATTGCCCTCGAGGGGATACTTGTCGTCACCGGTCATCAGGGTGTACTTGTTATCGGATTCATAGTCACGCGACCAGCAGACAAAGTCGTACTTGGTGCCATCCTTGCCGACAACCTCAGTTGCAGCTTTTACCTCCAGCGAAATTTGATCACCAGAGTCGGTCCGCGAAAGATAACGCACAGAACCGGGGTCATCCAGATTGGCATCGATATTCGATTGAACACGCACCGCGCTGGCGCGGTAGACCGGATACAACTCCATGGGGGCCTTGACCACGGTGCTTTTATTCACCATGGAAACGTCGTCCGACCAAACGACATAACCGTTGCCAGCTACCGGCTTAGTTTCCGTCCAGCCCACGAAGGCATTGTATGCGTTTGTTGCAGCATCGATATCGCCGACGTTATACGTTGGCAGCGGGATGCCGTCCTTAAGGCTGCCGAGAGAATCGCCCTGCTGGGCTACCTTACCGTCCACATCCCTGGCATTGAGATGGTACACAACCGCCAACGGCGAATAGTACGCCACGAATGTATAGGCTCCGCCAGGTTCCACCGGATAAGAGCAAGTACCATGCTCCACATCGTAGGGAAGCGTCTTGATCTCGCCGTTCGGAAGCTCGATCTCAACCTTCTGCAACTTATACAGCTCACCGCCTGCTTTATAAACCGGCGTCGTAACGTCAGGGGTCACCGTTGCCGTAGCAGGATTGGTGTCCGCGTTGATAACGGGAGCGATGTTGTAGCTAGGCACATTGACCTTGTCCGTACCCTCAAAACCTGCGCGATGCAGGTTGGTGGTGTAGCTGACGTCGTACTTTGCGTAGACGGGATAGGCATCCTGCCACTGGGTGACCTTGGACTCGTCGGTCGCCAGATACGGCTCTGCCTTATCCGGATCACTCGTCACATAGGAGTCGCCGGCGACGTCGTAGATATACTTCCAGACGTCAGAATCCTTCTGAACCTCGGCGGTCGAAATCCAGCCCAGGAACTTATAGCCCGGCACGGCCATGTCGGCATCGGTCGGGGAAGCTTCGAGGGTCAGGGGGCTCTCATACGATCCCTTCTCACCATCTTCTGGCTTTTCGGCCACTTTAACCGACTTATTAACATGCGGGTAGTAATACGTGAACGTCGGATCCGCCCCGTTCACCTTGGTCTGCAGCAAGTTACTCTCATAGCGCCGCGTGGCAGTCCTCACGACATTATCGCCCTTGTTGTAGAAATTAACGTCCGTGGTAATCATCGCGCGAACGTAGTACTTCTTATCTGTACGCACCATGCTCTCGATGGGATTTTTCACATATGTCCAATATTCACCATCGCGCTCAAGCGTCCAGAAATTCAGGCGATAGCGATCATTCACCGGTTTGACCGTTACGTTCAGCGAAGCCGAAGTCCAAGTATCGCTTAGCGTTGCAGCGCCTGGAAAATCGGTATCGGCATAGAGGTTTTTTAGAGTATCGGCTCCCGTATCGTTTTTAACGTTGTGCGAGTACGCGTTAAGGGGACTCACGACAAGGGTTTCCTTCGTGAAGCGCGTGCCACACGTTTCATAACTATCCTTTATACCGTGGTCAACATGCTCCGGGCCCCAGTGGACGACGTTTTCACGCACGAAGGTACTACCGACGTTTTCCTCAAAGGGCGTTTGATAGCGATTCCAAACGGAACAAAGTAGCTTGCTGTCCGTAAACTCATGGTTGGTATAAGCCCGAACGTAATAATCCACTCGGTACTCAAAGCGGGCGATGTAGGTATGCGGCGCGGTTAAATCGACATCGGCGGGGAGCGTATAGCTGGGGTCGCGGCTTACGCGCACCTCGAGCGGGGCATCCTCGGTTCCCTTGTTTTCATACCAACCCAGGAAACGATAGCCGTCGGGCAGCTGGCCCTCCTCGGATATAGCTTTACCGGATACGTCGAGCACCCGTACGGTATACGCGCTTGTGCCATCCTCGGCAGTCTCAACCTTAACGTCAGTTTTGCCCACACCGTCGCGCCGAGTCTGATCGTCGGTTGCATCCTGCTCATTGCCCTCAAACACCGTCATGATGTTCGACACATAGTCGGTGTACACCGGATAAAAATCGGTAGGACCAAGCACAGTGATCTCGGTGCCGGCAGGATAGAACGCACCGGCGTTTTTTAGCTCGGCAAGCTTAGGCGAGGTGATGGCCGCGTAACCGCCATGCATCCCGGCCTCGCCACTCGGCTGCGTCGTCCAACCGATAAAGGTGGCGCTGGCGGAAAGAGTGCCGCGGTCCGCAGGGGCAGCCGGCGTTAAACCGACGCCATAGCGGTACCAGTCCGTCGACTTGTCGTGCTCCTCGCCGCTCTGCCACGCGAGCGTCTCGCCCTTGACGTTATAGAACAGTACCTGCGCCTCGTACGAAGCAATAAACAGGTCGTTGCCCTTAAAGGCCTCGGCCCCCTTCGCGTTATCGGCGGTATAGGTCGACGTTATCTCGTGCGCTTCGTTCTTCTGGACCTGCTTGCCAGCCTTAACGGCATCGGCATCGGTCTTGCCGTTAAACCAGGCGTTATCGGCATCGATACGGTTCACATTGACTCCGGACTCGCGGAACCAGCCCATGAAGCGATAGCCTTCGTTGGCCTCGGTCAAACCTTCAGGCTTCGCGGAGGTATCCTGCTTAAACGTAACCGACGTATCGCCCTGGGCCAAGCCCTGGGCCGTTCCCGCCAGCACAGCACTCACGGCAAAGGTGTACGGATCCGAGGTCGCTTGATCAATACCGAGTTTGGTTGCCGCAATTGTCGCGGTACCCGCGCCGGGGAAATCGGTCGTCGCCTTAACGCTTTGGCCATGCACGGGAATATTTAGCTTGTAGTCCATCGCCCACTCATTGGCGTGCGTGCCACCCAGAGCCCCGTCGTTAGCAGTCGAGCGCATGGTACCGGCACAAAAATCGTAGTCGTGCTCTTCCCACAGCTCACGCGTGGTATAGCGCTCGTCGTCCCACGGGCCATAGCCGTCGCCCTTAGTGGTACCGTCGCCGCCAAAAGAGGGGATCTTTTTCTTAGCCGCGGTACCCTGGCTGCTGCCTTTTAGGCTCACGCTCGGCTTAAAGTAGCACTCGGTGACCGTGGCATCATCCTTGTTGGCACGCGCGGCAATACCGCCCAGGTTCACATCGTTTTGAATGATGGGGATCACGGCGATGGGATTGTACTGACGCGAGCTCAAGTCACCCGCAAAATGGCTTCGAACGAGCTCGTTGCCCTTTTCGGTTAGAATACGACCCGCCAAGCCACCCGTCCACGCACGCGTCACGGCGACGACGCCCAC
The DNA here is from genome assembly GCF_003465595.1 of Collinsella sp. AF05-9. NCBI lineage: Bacteria > Bacillati > Actinomycetota > Coriobacteriia > Coriobacteriales > Coriobacteriaceae > Collinsella > Collinsella sp. AF05-9. The sequence goes on along the minus strand of NZ_QSBB01000005.1, from coordinate 27,825 downwards.
ATATGACGCGGCATAGCTGTAGCACTGCGCCGTCGAGAAGCAGTCGATAATCTTGGCCTCGCCCGCCATGCAGCCCACAAAACCCGAGGCGTACACGTTGTTGCCGCCCAGGGCGCCAATGGCCACGTCGTACTTATTGGTGACGTCGGTCATGCCAATCGAGCCATCATCTTTGCGCGTAGGCGTAACGCGGCAGTACTCAATCGTCGAATTTGTAACGTAGCCGGCAAACGCCGCCATATACAGACCCTCACCGCCGAGCGCCTGCACGCCCGAGGTCGTGTTGTTAACGGCGCGGCCACCACGTACCTCGCAGTTATAGAGGGTACAGCCGTCGAGCTCGCCGGCGATGAGACCGCCCTCAAAGCCTGCGTTGGTAATGAGGTTGAGAGCATTGTTGGCGCAGGTCACGTGCAGCGTGCTCTCCATGACCATAACGTTTTCGAAACGCGTTTTGACGGCCTTGCCCACGATAATGCCACCGCGGAAGTCCGCCCACACGTTGGCGTCCTTGACCAGGAAGTTTTTGATGGTGGCGCCGTTGGTCTCGGCAAAAAATCCCGTATCGCGCTCGGGGTCAAAAGCGTCTTTATCGTAGTTCAGGCCCTCAACGGCGTGGTTTTGACCATCGAACACGCCCTTAAACGGATGCTCCTTGTTGCCAAACGACAGATGCTTAACGGTGTCTGCAACGATGGTTTTCATGTCGTCGCTGTCGAGCTCAATGTCGTTATCGAGATAAACGTGCCAGCCGGACGTATCGCGCTCGCGCGACAGCGCCACACACGACAAAAAGTCAGCCTCGTTTTTGATGTGGAATTCGATTTTGGCCTCGGGCACATCCTCGGCATGCACCACCGTTGGCAGCGCCATAACGCAGCAAAGGGCAATCGCTGCGACGGCAACCAGCCTGCTAAGCATACCCCGGTTCATATTCTTGATCTTCATAGGCTAGTTCGCCTCCGGCCAACCCACAACGTCAAGTACGTCGAGGGCGGTATCGCTTGTCTGCTGGTTTTTGGCCTGCACGGCCTGAACATCGATATCGAGCTTGAATGAGCCGCCGCGCGCGGCATCGTGGTAGTCGCCCACAAATCGCAGCGAGTCCATAAGGCTTTCCGTCATGGCGCCGGGGTCGAGCATGCCGCCACGCCCGGCCAATCCACGGTAGTAGTACCACCCATCGCCGCCGTCGATCCACGGGGACCCCTCGTCCGCGTTCACATGAAACGCAACGCTGCCCGAGGCATCCGCACTCGAACCGTCGGGTGCCACTGACGTCATGCGTAGACGAGCGCGAACGTACTCAGGCTGCGCGCCGGCGTTCTCCACGCGTACAATGCGGCTGATGTCAGAGCCCCCGGCCTTGGTGTCGGGATAGTCCCCGCGCTCGTTGGCCTCAAACGGAATCTCCTCGCCCCGCTCGTTGAGGGTGTATTCGCAGACTCGTACCTTCACGCTGCCAAACGATAGGACGTTGTTCGCCGGAACCATATCAACGGTAAAAGCCAGCGTGCCACACATGCACGCCAGGGCCAACAGCGCAATCGCGGCAAGCGCCAAGGTGCGTTTCTGATTGTCGGAAAGATTGTTGAGCATTACGTTCGCCAATCGTCGATAAAAAGGGGGACCGAGATCCCAGCCCGAATATAGGGGTGGGGGCGGGCCGGGATCTCAGTGGGGGGATTAAGCCTGAGCCTGAGTCTTAGCCCATTCCTTGGCCTGCTTAAGGGCATTCTGCGCGTCAGCATTTTCACCCTGCTCGGTGCCATTCTGGCCCGCGCCAAAGATGTAGGCAGAGACCGTCATCGTGGGAGCCTGTTTCGGGTCAGTAGTAGTCTCGACAACATCGGTGTTGTTCATGGCAGAGGGAATCGTCACGGCAGTGAAAAGCTCATCGGTATAAACGTCCTGCTCTGCTTTGTTGGCTTCGAGCTTTGCAGGCAGGTTCTCTGCGGCAGAGTTCTTGGAGTACATAAACAGACCGCTCACGTACTGGTTGCCAGAGTTGTCAGATTGGTTGGTCTTGACTTGACCCTCAACGGGCTTCCAATTCGTATTTTTGAGCGTAAAGTACGGGGTCTTTTCAAGGCTGGTGCCAGGCTTGACGATGGCATTCTTTACGTAAATGAATACGTATGCATCATCAGAGCCAGCCTTGATGCCGACATTGGGGTTCTTGGCCACAGTGGCGCCAGGAACCATCTTGGAGTTGGCAACCCACTGGGTCTCGAACAGGTAGGCCTTTTCAGTGTTCGGATTATCGGGGTCCGGTTTCTCGGGATCGGTCGGATCAGGCTTGTTTTCCGGGTGGCCAAAGCTACCCACCGTGAACACGTTGTCAATGTGCTCCTGCGCCGTCAGCCATGCATAGGTACCCACACCGGCGGCCATCACCAACAGCAGCAGGGCGGCAATGATGCCGTAGCGCTTTTTCTTCTTGTTTTCCATCGTTCTCTTCCTTTCGAAAATCGACTTCCCCGGCAACGGCCCTTGCCGTTGCCGACACCTCTCCCCTGCCGCTATGAACGCCGCTCCCTCGCATGCGCGCGGGCATGCTTGCCCGCAGGCTCGTCGGGAACCACCCGATCGAGCACTATCGACGCCGCGACCAGCAGCGCCAGAACGGCCACCACAACAAGCAAACCGGGCATCGTCGTGCAATATGCGTTAACGAAGCCCAGGTAAGGGACACAAAAAGAGACAGTGCCGATCACGCGTGAAAAAGGCGTCTGCTCGGCATCGTGCATGATGGTTCCATCTGCATTTTTGTTTGCGATTCCCTGCGTGCCGATCGTCTGCGCGGCAGGGTCGATCTCGTACACCTGGTGCGTCACCACGGCGCCGTCCGATCGGTAAAAGGTTGCATTGTCGCCCACGGTAATATCCGTTGGCTCAACCTGGCGGACAAACACCATGGAGCCAACGGGAAGATCGGGTTCCATAGAGCCCGAAAGCACAGCAAAGGGCATGTATCCAAATGCGCGAGGCACAAAAGAAACAACGGCAAGGGCTATGACAAGCGCGAACGCCAAGCTACTCAAAAGTGCAATAAATCGTTTGAGTCTACGCGCAGCCAAAGTGATAATTCATCCCCCTTGAGGACCTATTCGACCCATCCAAAGGTCAGCAAGTTTCAACAGGAACCGCAAGGCGCTTGAAAAGTGAGTCCGAAATAAGCCAATTTGGAATCTTTTCGTAATAAAAACATAGCGATGTGCTACACATTTTTCAATGTTTTGTCGCTAAATGCTACCTATTTTGGCGTAAGTGGTCATTTATCACCAAATTAGTCTGTTTTATCCAATATCTGTGACTAACCCCCTACGCAACTTCCCCATAGAGGGATCATTTTTTTGCGAAACTAAAATAATGGTACCCCCCCCCACATTAAAACAAACTGCTGGAAGCGCCATTTATTTCCGACCCCTTTTACTAGAGTTTTTATGACAACCTCATGTAGTTCGCAGCCCATAACCCTCTGAAAACCGTGTCCCAGAATTCCCGTCCGGAGTGGGATGCGGCTTCCGCTTGTGGCCCCGTTGGGAAGCCGTATCCCGCTTCGATCACAAATTCCGGGTCGCACTTTCCGCCAAGACCCTCAACCGGAAACTACATCCCATTTCTCGACCGAATGCTGGGATGTAGTTTCCACAGAGCCCTTCACCGGGAAACCGCATCCCATTCCAAAGGCAAATTCCGGGACGCAGCTTCCGCAACCCCACCCATCCGGAAATCCCATCCCACTCCGCACACATCCGGGCATAGAACAATCAGCTTATTAGGCCTTCCATCAATAAAGGGGCGCCCTCGTGTCATGAAAAAAGCCCCGAGAATCTCGAGGCTTTCACGTTTGTACGATTGAACGCGCGGCACCGCAAGCGGCGAAGTTATTCGCCCAAAACGGCCTTTTTTGCGGCTGCAGCCATGTTATCCATATCTTCCTTGGTGGGATGGTCCTTCGCGGCAACCCAGTTGTCGAGCAGCATCTTAAATCGGGCGTTTTCGGGATCTTGCTCGAGCATTGCCTCGTAGCGCTGCTTAACCGCGGGACCCATCTTGCCCTGGCACATCGCCCAGCCTACAAGCTCGGCATCATTGGCCAAATTGGAGGTCACGCGATCGATAATCTGCTGATAATAGCTCTGGTCGGCACCAAAGCCGCAGGTGCCAAACAGGAAGACGCGCTTACCGTGCAAGGCGGAGAGCAACGCCGCGACCGAAGGCGTGCACGCGCCCTTGTCGCACCAAAAACCGACGAGCACCGTGTCGGCCGCGCAGGCGCCCTGCGCCTCGAGCGCAACCTGATCTGCGTCCGCATCGTCGCTCAACGCCGCGGCGTGGACAAACTCAACGCCCGCAGCCTGCAGAGCGCGCTTGATCGCCCCCGTAACCATCCTGGTATTACCGCTCTTGCTGTTGACCACCATAGAGCATGTCATAGTCACGTTGCCTCGTTTCCCCCGAAACTCGAGCCATTAATGCAATTTGTTAGAAGCATATCTTAGTACTAACGGCGCAGATGTAAACCATCTGCCGCTAATCGGTATTCCCTACTGGGCGAATTGGCTGCGGTAGAGCTCGGCATAGAAGCCGCCTGCCGCTAGCAGCTCGTCGTGCGTGCCGCGCTCGATAATCTCGCCGTCGCGCATCACCAGAATGCAGTCGGCGTTGCGGATGGTGCTCAGGCGGTGCGCCACGACAAAGCTTGTGCGACCTGCCATGAGCTCGTCGAATGCCGCCTGAACCTGCAGCTCGGTGCGGGTATCGATGCTCGAGGTCGCCTCGTCCAGCAGCAAGATCGCCGGGTCGGTGAGCATGACGCGCGCGATGCACAGCAGTTGTTTTTGACCCTGGCTAAACGTGCCGCCGTCCTCGCCGATTACCGTATCGTAGCCGCCTGGCAGCTGCACGATAAACTTGTGCGCATGCGCGCGCTTGGCAGCCTCGATAACCTGCTCGCGCGTGGCATCCGGGCAACCGTAGGCAATGTTTTCGGCCACCGTGCCCTCGAACAGCCAGGTGTCCTGCAGCACCATGCCAAAGGCGCGGCGCAGGCTTGCGCGCGTGTAGTCACGCGAAGACCGGCCATCGACCGCAATGCGACCGGCATCGATATCGTAAAAGCGCAGCAGCAAATTGATGAGCGTCGTCTTGCCGCAGCCCGTGGGACCAACGAGGGCAAAGCGCATGCCGGGCTTGGCCTCGATGCAAATGTCCTGCAGCAGCTTGCGGTCGTGAACGTAGCTAAAGTCCACATGTTCAAAGGCGACCTCGCCCTTCGGGGCGGCAAGCTCCGCGGCATCCGTCGCATCGGGCTCCTGCTCGCGCGCATCGAGCAGCGCAAACATGCGGCGCGCCGAGGCGTACGCGGTCTGGATCTGCGTAATGACGTTGGTGACCTCGTTGAACGGCTTGGTGTACTGGTTGGCATAGGACAGGAAAATCTGCACGCCGCCCACCGTAAGCGCCGCGGGCACGCCCGTGATCACGCCCACGCAGCCGATCACAGCGACCACGGCATAGATGATGTTATTGATAAAGCGCGTGCCGGGGTTGGAGAGCGAACCCATAAACTGCGCACGCTCGCCCGCGGTGTAGAGCTCAGCGTTGAGGGCATCGAAGCGCTGCTGGGCGTTGGGACCATAGGCAAAGGCGTCGACAAGCTTTTGCTCGCCTACGTACTCCTCGATATGACCACCGAGCTGCCCTTGAATACGCTGCTGTGCCGTAAAGCTTTTGTTGGAGAGCTTGGCAATAGCACCGGCTGCAAAAATGGAAAGCGGCGTGACGAGCACCACCACGAGCGTCATGGTCAGGTTGATGGAGAGCATAAACGCGAGCGTGCCCACGATGGTAATAACACCGGTGAAGAGCTGCGTGAAGCCCTGCAGCAGACCGTCGCCCACCTGATCGACGTCGTTGACCACGCGGCTCATAAGGTCGCCGTGGGCGTGGCTGTCGATAAAGCTGAGCGGCATACGGCTGAGCTTGTCGCTTGCCTCCACCCGCATGTCGCGCACCGTCTCGTAGGACAGGCGGTTGACGCAATAGCCCTGCAGCCACTGGAAGGCCGCGGCTCCCACCACAACGAGCGCGAGTTTGGTGACGAGCGGCAGCAGTGCATCGAAATCCACCTGGCTCGCGGCAACAATCAGGTCGATGCCCTCGCCAATGAGAATAGGTGTGTAGAGCTGCAAGATAACGGAGATGGCGGCACTCACAAACGACGCCGCAAACGAGACGCGGTGCGGGCGAACATAACCCATCAGGCGGCGGGTCACCGCGCCCACGGGATAGCGCTCGGGATCGCCGGGCTGGCGTGGGCCGTCACCCAGGTCGTTGAGGTTATCGTTACCGGACACGTTTGCCGCCATCGTGGCGACCGAACCGGAGGAAGTGTACGGATTCATTTAGCAGCCCTCCTTTGCGCAGACAGATGCGGGGACGGTCGGAGCGGACGCGGGTCTTGGGGTGGGCGTGGGCGTCGTGCTCCCCTGCTGGCCCTCGAGCTCCTCGCGGCGCAGCTGCGACTGGCAAATCTCACGATAGAGTTGGCAGCTTGCATACAACTCGTCATGCGTGCCCAGGCCCGCGACCGAGCCGTGGTCGAGTACGCAGATCATGTCGGCGTCGTGCACGGTCGATACGCGCTGGCTCACGATGACGGTTGTCAGCGGCAGCCCGCCCTCGGCGGCACCGCGCACGCTGCGCTCGCGGATGGCATGGCGAAGCGCCGTGTCGGTCTTAAAGTCGAGCGCCGAGGCGGAGTCGTCCATGATCAGAATCTGGGGCGAGCCCACCAGGGCACGCGCGATGGTCAGGCGCTGGCGCTGACCACCGCTAAAGTTCTTGCCGCCCGCCTCGACCGGGGCGTCGAGCCCCTGCGGCTTGTTGCGCACAAACTCGCTGGCCTGCGCCATATCGAGCGCCGCCCAGAGCTCATCGTCGGTCGCCGCCTCGTCGCGCCAGGTCAGGTTACTGCGGATGGTGCCACTCACCAGCGACGCACGCTGCGGAACGGTTGCGACCACATGGCGCAGCTGGTCGAGCGGCCAGGCGCGCACGTCGGCGCCCATCACGCTCACGCTGCCGGTGCCCGCATCGTACAGGCGCGGGATAAGCGAGACGAGCGTGGACTTGCCGCTACCCGTACCGCCGATAATGCCGAGCGTCTTGCCCAGCGGGAGTTCCAGCGTCACACCGTTGATGGCATTTGCCGCGCCCGCGCCAAAAGAGAAGCTCGCATGGCTCAAGCTCAGCGCAGGAACTGGAGCGACATTGCCCGGCTTGGGCAGCGCGACCGGCTGGTTGTCCCCGTCGGTGATGCTCGGCTCGCAATTGAGCACCTCGTTGATGCGCGACGCGCTGGCGCTCGCCTTGGTAAAGACCACGACCAGGTTGGCGACATACACGATGGAGGTGAGGGTCTGCGTCATGTAGTTCACAAACGCCATGACCTGACCCTGCGTGAGCTCGCCCACGTTGACCTGGATGCCGCCCACCCACAGGATGGCGCACACGCCCAGGTTCATCACCAAAAAGGTGACGGGGTTGAGAATCGACGAAAGCTTGCCCACCACGATGGCGGTATTGGCCTGGTCGTCGGCGGCCTGGGCAAAGCGCTCGCGCTCGTGGTCTTCGCGCACAAACGCACGAACCACGCGGGCGCCCGAAAGCCCCTCGCGGCAAATAAGCGCGATGCGGTCGAGCTTTGCCTGCAGCTGCCTGTAGTACGGAATGCAGCGCGCCATGACAAACCAAAACACCAGGCCAATGGCGGGCGTGCAAATCAAGAAAATCACGCCAAGCTTAAGGTCGATGGCAAGGGCCGCGACCATGGAGCCCACCGCCAGGAAAGGCCAGCGGATGAGCATGCGCACGCCCAGCGCCACGGCAAGCTGCACCTGGTTGACGTCGTTGGTAATGCGCGTGATGAGCGACGGCGTGCCAAAGCGATCGAGCTCAGCATAGCTCAGCTTGTTGATGTGCTGGTAGAGCGCACCACGGATATCGGTACCCATGCCCTGCGAGGTGAGCGCCGCCATCTTTTGGCAGACGAGCGTAAACGAGATGCCGATCACAGCCATGGCGCCAAGTACCATGCCGTAGTGGATAACGGCATTAACGTCGTGCGAGCCAATGCCCTTATCGATCATCTGGGCAATCACCAGCGGCGTCAGCAGGTCAAAGATCACTTCGATCAACTTGCACGCAGGGCCGATCACCATATATCGGCGAAACTTACCACCAAAACGCCTGAGCAGCTCAATCATAAAAAGGCGCTCCCTATCATCATCTCTCTTCAATCTGATTCATGATAGTACGGCGAACCCTGAAGATGCGTAAGCAACTCGTTACAGATGTAAGGGCAACGGCCGCTAGCGCCCAAGGCACGTAGCAGCCGATGTTTTGGCAACGCCAGCGAGCGACATAACGCCAGGGATTCAATTATCAGATAAATGTGACCCTGCCGGCACTCGCGGGTAGCCGCGGCACGAAAAAGCGCCTGCGCACTCGATGGATTCGGATGCCCGACAGAGGCTCCTTATGGCTGCTTCCTTCCGGACCTGACCAGATTCGGAACATGTCGTCATCCGAACCCATCGAACGCGCTAGGCGCTCGATATATCTTACCTGCTCCCGCCCGATGGGGCAAGACAGCTAATTTGGGACGGGGCTTTTTTGACTACTTTTTGACTGGGGACATCAGGGTGACGAAAGTAGCCAAGAAAGCCCCGTCCCAAAAAGACTGATCTGGTGCTGCGCCACGAAAAGGCCCCATCTACTACGTTTTGGTCGCAGGGGTCGACCATAGCCGACTTTTTCGGAAATCGGCAAGCTCTCTACCTGCGGTTTCATTTTTGCAAATTCCGAGATAGTCGAGGGTGGTCGGTTAAACGTAGTAGATAGCCGTGTTTCGTGGCAAACGGTCCGACTCGAAACCCATGTCGACCAGCCTCGGATGACCATTCACGAAGTTACGGTGGAATACGGACTGAATTGGCACCTTAAAGGCAAAAACACTCCGTATTTCACCGCAACTTATCGAGGGGATGGGTTTTAGAGGCGGGCGAGGTCGTAGGATCGAGCGGCAGACTCGCCGGCGCAGATAAGGTTGGTTATGGCTTCTTGGGGATCGAGCGCCAGCTCAAGGCCCATGGGCTTGCGGCAGATCGTCAAAACCAGGTCGACGCCCTGCTCATACACCGCATCCAGGTTGTCAGCGCGACCGCCCACGACGGCGACCACCGGCTTGCCATAGCGCTTGGCACGGCGGGCCACACCCACCGGCGCTTTGCCGGCGGCGGATTGCTCGTCCATATTGCCCTCGCCCGTTATGACCAGATCGACATCCCGCACGCGCTCGTCAAACCCAATCAGATCAAGCACCGTCTCCACGCCCGAATGTAGCTCTGCACCGAGCGCTAGCAGCGCGGCGCCCAGACCGCCAGCGGCACCGGCGCCGGGCACGCCGAGCACCGAGCCAAATGTCCGTGCGCCCTCGGGTGTGCGCAACAACCCCTGAGCCCGCGCCCTAGCAATCGCCGTATCGAGCAGGCGGCCGTAGCCGACCATCCAGCTGTCGCACTTGTGAAGCGCCTCGGCGTCATCTGTCGGCAGGCCCTTCTGCCCACCGAACACCGCCAGAGCGCCTCGGCGTCCCACGAGCGGATTCTCTACATCCGAAAGCGCCACGACACGCGCGCCGTTCAGCGCCCGAAGCGCTGGCGCCAAATCGATACTCACCACGTGTTCGAGACCCGCAAGACCGGGGGCGATATTGCAGCCACACTCATCGACCACGCGCGCGCCCAGCGCCTGCAGCATACCGGCGCCACCATCGTTGGTAGCACTGCCGCCCAGACCAATATAGAGTGTCTTTGCGCCCGTGCGAACCGCGCGAAGCATGAGCTCGCCCACGCCATAGGTTGTAGCGGCCAGCGCCGACAACTCCGTGCAAGGCGAATACCCAATGCCGGCCGCCTCGGCCATCTCGATGACCGCTGACTCGCGCTCGACATCAACCAGCATCCGGGCAGGCACACGCTCGCCCAAGGGGCCTGCGACCTCGCAGGTCACAAGCTCGCCACCGCATGCGGCGATGGCGTCGAGCGTTCCCTCGCCACCATCTGCCAGCGGCAATGTGCACACCTCGGCATCGGACCACACACGGCGCATGCCCTCGGCAACCGCCGCCTCCGCCTGCGCACTCGAAACGCTGCCCTTAAAGGAGTCGATCGCCAGCAGCACACGGCGGGGCCGGCGGCACGCGGCACCAAAATCGACCGCCTCAACGGCAATATCTTCGGTACACGCGAGCGCCTCGGCATGAGCGGCATGCGCCTCAAGATCGGCCCCACAACCGCAGCCAGTACCATCGGTGCCACGCAGCCCACTAAAATAGCTGCTCAACACCTCACGACACTCGTCTGCCAGCACGCCGGCGGTCACATTAAACCGATGATTCAGGCGCGGGTCGGCATTCAAATCGTATAGGGATCCCAACGCGCCCGCCTTGGCATCGCTCGCGCCATACACGCAGCGCCCCACGCGCGCGTTGACCATAAGCCCCGCACACATGCAGCAGGGTTCAAGCGTCACGTAGACCGTACAGTCGGAAAGGCGCCAGCGACCGAGCGACCGAGCGGCAGCGCACAGGGCCGCAAACTCGGCATGAGCCGAAGGGTCCTGGTCGAGCTCGCGCCGATTGTGCGCCCTCGCGACGATCTCACCCGCGCGCACCACTACGGCTCCGATGGGCACCTCGCCCACCGCCGCGGCGGCTCGCGCCTCCGCCAACGCCTCGCGCATGAACTTCTCGTCGATTTCGGTGATCGTCATCGTTCGCCTTCCCTGTTGCAAATTCAAAACGATGCTATCATTACGACTCACGGAGAGATGGCAGAGCGGTTGAATGCGGCGGTCTTGAAAACCGTTGAGCGCGAAAGCGTTCCGGGGGTTCGAATCCCCCTCTCTCCGCCACTTCTAGTGATGCACCGGTGTCATGGTCCGCTCAAACAGTGCATCGACCACGTCGGCCATCTCGGGTCGACGCTCAAGATCGTGGCCCGATTCCCACCATATCGTGAAAAGTCGAATAATACCGCCGGCGACAAACTCAGACGTCGTCTCGAGCGACACGGGGGCCAGGGCATCCTCGGCAAGCACGTTCATCACACGCTCGCGGATAGAGCGGGCAATGCGGTCGCAAATAACGTTGGTCAACATGCCCGACATGCTGCTTGCCAAAATGTTATCCATGAGCCGCTCGTGCGCCAGAATCAAATCCATGGCATCGTCCAAAATCGCATGCCGAAGCGCGCGCACGTCCTCGGCAGACACTGCGCCGGCCTCATCGGGCTGTTTTTGCGGCAAGCTCGACATGAGCTCATCGATATAAAAGGCAAAGTAATCGTTCTTGTCGCGAAAGTGCTTGTAGAACGTCGTGCGGCGAATCATGGCGCGGTCGCACAGCATGGCAACCGTCAGGTCCTCAAAACGATGCTCCTCGAGAAGCTCGGTGAAGGCATCGAACAGGGCACGGTAGGTTTTCTTGATGCGAAGGTCCATCCGTATCGCCATCCTCAGGGCAAAGACAACACTCGTCAATCTGTCGCATATCTTACACCTGTACCTCGCGCGCTTTGCCCCGGTGCCAACCTCACCGAAAACATAACGCTTACCGGAAAGTTCGGCACGGCAAAACGTTGCGGGTATACTAGTAGCGTTATACCAACGGCAGCTGGCGCATGCCGCCGCGGCCATTCGAAACGGAGACATCATGATTACCGTCATCATCGGCATCGTTGTTGTCATTGTGATTGTCTGCGCCATCGCCGGCATCTACAACAACATGGTCACCAAGCGTAACCGCATCGACAACGCCTGGCAGAACATCGATACGCAGCTGCAGCGCCGCAACGACCTGATCCCCAACCTGGTCGAGACCGTCAAGGGCTACGCCAAGCACGAGCAAGAGACGCTTTCCGCCGTGATCAGTGCGCGTAACACCGCCGTCAAGGCCACCACGCCCGAGGCCAAGATGGAAGCCGACAACGTGCTGACCGGTGCGCTGCGCCAGCTCTTTGCCGTGGCCGAGGCCTACCCCGATCTTAAGGCAAACACCAACTTTACGCAGCTGCAGGCATCGCTCGAGGATACCGAGAACAAGATTAGCTATGCACGCCAGAGCTACAACGACTGCGTGCTCAGCTACAACAACGCCATCCAGACGTTCCCGGCTGTTATCTTTGCCGGCATCTTCCAGTTTAAGGAGCGCCAGGGCTTCGAGGCCGCCGAAGCAGCCCGCCAGGCCCCGACCGTCAAGTTCTAGTAGTTTGGCAGCGCATCCTTAATCGGCCAAATGTATAAACCGCCCCGTCGAACGCATACTTCGACGGGGCGGTTTCCTTTTTCGCGAAGGTCCCCCTCATAGCGCCGTGCATTTTTAGGAGTATTCAACATAACCAAGAGCTTCGGGCGCTACGATAAATGCCAAAGACCGCGAATATCCCTGCAAATCAAACGCTGTCAGCCCATAACCCCGCCCGTCATTCGTAGAAAACATCGAGAAATCCCGATTTTTTGCCCGGGGTCGGTATGCAGGGGCCTTCGGTTGCAGAATACTCGCAAAAATGCACGTCGCCATCACCCCCACATGGCGCGAACCAAAACAAAAGCGCGGCCTAAAAGGCCGCGCGCCATCTTTAATTCAGATCTATATTGC
>NZ_QSBB01000005.1:0-15085 GCF_003465595.1 Collinsella sp. AF05-9 | reverse complement strand
CAAAAAACCCCCCGCGCCATCTTTAATTCAGATCTATATTGCCCGTAACGGCAGCGCCGAGGTAACGCAGGCCCGAGGGCGGCCTTCCTTTCCGGCGCACTCCGCAGGACGAAAGAACCTCCGCCGCACGAAGTGCGCAGCGGAGGTTCTTTCATGTCCGAGGACGCGCCGGAAAGGAAGGCCGCCCTCGGGCCGGACAGCTAAGACAGCTTACGCGACGGTGTAAACCCAGTTGTGCTTATCCTCGACAGCACCAGACTGGATGCCCGTCAGGGTCTCGCGGAGCCTCTTCATCACAGGACCGATCTCGGTGTAGCCAGCCGGGAAGGTCACAGTCTCGTCGGCACCGTAGACCTTGTTGTCGATCTCGCCGACCGGGGAGATAACGGCAGCGGTGCCGCACAGACCGCACTCAACAAAGGTGCCGGCCTTAACCTCGGCCCACTCGACGGGACGCTGGTCGACGGTCATGCCCAGGTCCTGAGCAACCTGAACGAGCGAACGGCGGGTGATGGAGGGAAGAATGGAGTCGGTGTGCGACTGCGGGACAACAAGCGTGCCATCTTCCTTCACGAACAGGATGTTGGCGCCACCGGTCTCCTCGACATAGGTGCGGGACTCGGAGTCGAGATACAGGTTCTCGGCATAGCCCTCGCGGTGAGCCTCCATCGTGGGCTTCAGGGACATGGCGTAGTTGAGGCCGGCCTTGATGTTGCCGGTGCCGTGCGGTGCGGCGCGGTCGTACTCGGAAACGCGCAGCTTGACAGGCTTGAGGCCGCCCTTAAAGTACGGACCGACCGGGGTCACGAGAATACGGAACGTGTACTCAGGAGCGGGAGCCACGCCGATCACGTCACCGGAGCCGATCATAAATGGACGCACGTACAGGGTTGCGCCGGAACCGAAGGGCGGAACCCATGCGGCGTTGGCAGAGACGACCTGCTTGACGGCCTCGACAAACTTATCCTTGGGGAACGGGGGCATCTCCAGACGCTGGGCGGAGTTGTACATACGCTCGGCGTTCATGTCGGGACGGAAGCAGACGATGCTGCCGTCCTCGGCGGTGTAGGCCTTCAGGCCCTCAAAGACCTCCTGGCAGTAGTGGAAGATACCGCCGCACTCGGAGACGTGCAGGGTGTGGTCGGTGGTCAGGCCGCCCTCGTCCCACTCGCCATCCTTCCAATGAGCCTCGTAGCTGTAATCGGTCTTCATGTAGCCAAAGCCGAGGCTACCCCAATCGATATCTTTCTTCTCGACAGTCATATGTCGCTCCTTACATACGCGGTTGCATACTCGCGAACCCGCACGCAAGGACCGAAGCAGGCCGCGTCGCAACGTCGCATACCCGGAGCGTAGAGCCGGGCAGGACACGCGGGCAGCATCAAAGCCGATGGCGCGTCGATTCGCATGCAGGTGATTGTACTCCCCGCACGCCTTGGATAAAACGCTTTTCTTTAACTAAGTAAAGTATTTTCATTTGCCTTCAACACAAAAGGCCCGCCATCGAATCCGATGACGGGCCTTGGAATTAACATCCGAAAACAAGCTCGGACTAGGCGTTCTTTTTACCGAGCTTAGCCTTAACCAGACCGACCACGGTCGGGATGATCGACACGGCGACGATGCCGATAATCAGCAGCTCAAAGTGCTCCTGCACAAAGGGAATGCCGCCAAAGAAGTAGCCCAGCAGAGTGAAGACCGTCGACCAGGTAATGCCGCCCAGCACGTTAAAGATGACAAAGTTGCGCCAGTGCATGCCGCCCATGCCGGCGATGAAAGGCACAAAGGTGCGGATAAACGGGAAGAAGCGACCCAGGAAGATGGCCAGGTGGCCCCACTTGTCCAGGAAGTCCTCGGACTTTTTGATACGCTCGGGCGTCATGGCCTTCACCTTGCCCGAGGCGATGATCTTTTGGCCAAAGAAATGACCGATCATAAAGTTGCACTGATCGCCCAAGATAGCAGCCGTCCATGCGACGGCCAGCAGAGCCACGATGTTAAAGCCGCCGTTGTGGGCAAAGAAACCTGAGGCAAACAGCAGCGAATCGCCGGGAAGGAACGGGAAGAACACCACGCCCGTCTCGATAAAGATGATCAGGAACACGCAGCCATAGGCCATAAGCGGGCCGGCAGCGATCCAGCTGGCGATCGCGGTGCGCGGATCCTTAAGCAGCTCGGCGATAAAATTGATGAAACCCATGAAGTAAAACCTCTCAGTTGTGGGCGCGGACACGTCCAAGTTGACCAGTATACGGTTGTGACGCGGCAACGCACACGACCTTACAAAAGCGTGACTTCATTACCAGCAAGTTTGCATAATTGACACCTGTCGCGCAAAGCCGAGCAAGATTGCTCTTCCTAATCCCTAGCGAATCGCTATACTTTATTGAATTGCATTGTCGCGGCGCTAAGGGAGGGCGGCCGGTGAGCTTTATCAATACCATTCGCGAGGACATCAAGACCGTCCAGGCACAGGACCCCGCCGCGCAAAACGGCCTAGTCATCTTCCTTTCTTACCCCGGCCTGCACGCCAAGTGGAACCACGTGCCCGAGCACTGGCTGTGGGAACATGGACATCGCTCGCTCGCCCGCGTGCTCTCGCAAATCACCCGCCATATCACTGGCGTCGAGATTCATCCTGCCGCACAGATCGGCAAGCATTTCTTTATCGACCACGCCATGGGCGTTGTCATCGGCGAAACCGCCATTGTGGGCGACAACTGCGTGCTCTATCAGGGCGTCACACTTGGCGGCACCGGCAACGAGACCGGCAAGCGCCACCCCACCCTGGGCAACAACGTCACCGTGGGCACAGGCGCCAAGGTGCTCGGCAACATTCGCATTGGCAACAACGTCAAAATCGGCGGCAACTCGGTTGTCGTCAAAGACGTGCCCGACAACTGCACCGTCGTGGGCGTGCCCGGCCGCATTATCAAACGCAACGGCTGCCGCGTGTTCAAGGAGACCTTCGACGCCAAGCAGCATCGCGAGTACATGCCCGACGACGCAGCCGAGCAAAGCGCCCTCAACCGCCAAGGCATCACCGAGAACGCACGCCGGGTCAAAGAGCTCGAGCAAGAGGTGGCCGAGCTTAAGGCCCTCGTCGCCAAACTCGTGGACGAACGCTAAAAGCGGACGGCCGCCGACAACATCGACGCCAACGCAAAGGCGCGCCAGGGAATCCATCCCCGGCGCGCCTTATTCCTGATGTGACAAAGGGACTATTCCTTTGTCACATTATGCGAACTGGCTCAGATAGAGGTCGGCGTAGGCGCCCTCGACTGCCAGCAGCTCCTTATGCGTGCCCTGCTCGATGATATTGCCGTGATCCATGACCAGAATCAGGTCGGCATCCACGATCGTCGACAGGCGATGCGCGATCACAAAACTTGTGCGCCCACGCATAAGTGCGTCCATGGCGCGGCCGATGGCAAGCTCGGTGCGCGTATCCACGCTCGACGTCGCCTCGTCCAGGATGAGAATCGCCGGGTTGTTGAGCAGCACGCGTGCGATGGTTAGCAGCTGACGCTGGCCCTGGCTGATGCTTTCGGCATCGTTGGCTACGCGCGTGTCGTAGCCCTGAGGCATGGTGCGCACAAAGAAGTCGACCTGGGCGGCGCGAGCGGCCGCAGCAATCTCCTCGCGCGTTGCCTCGGGGCAGCCGTAGGCGATGTTCTCGGCAATCGTGCCGTCGAACAGCCAGGCGTCCTGTAGCACCATGCCAAACTGCTGCCGTAGCTCGCCGCGGTCCATGAGGCGCGTATCCACACCGTCAAGCGTAATACGGCCGCCGTCGATCTCGTAAAAGCGCATGAGCAGGTTGATGAGCGTCGTCTTGCCTGCGCCCGTGGTTCCCACCACGGCAATCTTCTGGCCCGGCTCGGCGGTAAACGACACGTCGCGCATGAGCGGCTTGTCGGGCGCATAGCCAAAGCGCACGTGCTCAAAAGCGACGCGGCCCTCAATGCGACCCGGCAGCTTGGCGGCGACCGCCGGCAGCGGATCGGCTTCCATCTCGGACTCGTCGAGCAGGTCGAACACGCGCTCCGCACTCGCCAGCGCGCTCTGCAGCGAGTTAAAGGTAAACGACAGCTGCGTCATGGGCTCGGACGCCTCGTAGATAAACTGGAAGAACGCCTGGAACACGCCGACGGTCATATGCCCGGCAACCAACATGCTGCAGCCCACAAGCGCAATCACGATCTGCGCCAAGCGGCCGATAAAGCGCACCGCGGGACCGACGGCGTTAATCATAAAGTCGGCCTTGGTGCTCACGCGCGCCAGCTCCTTCGAAGCCTCGTGCACCTCGACAGAGCTCTGGTGCTCGCGGTTAAACGCACGAATCACCAGACGGCCCGAGTAGCCCTCCTCGACCGCGCTCGTAATCTTGGACACCCACTCCTGGCGCTCGCCCGTCACATCGTGCGTGCGGCGCGACACGACCTTCGTCACCAGCAGCGAAAGCGCCGTAAAGAACAAAAAGACGAGCGTGAGCGGCACGCTAAACACGAACATCACGCTCACGGCGCCCACCACGGTACCGATCGACACCAGCAGCTGCAGCAAGCCGCGCTGCATGCTCTCGGACATCTTGTCCAAGTCGTTGGTCGCACGGCTGACGACCTCGCCGGGACGATGCGCGTCAAAGTAGGCAAGCGGCAGACGGTTGAGCTTTTGTGCGATGCGGTTGCGTAGGCGCAGGTTGAGGCGTTCGGCCACGCTCGACATCAAAAAGCTCTGGAGCGCGTAGAACGAGGCAGCAGCCGTCCAAATCATAAAGTAGATGAAGATGGTCCTGCCGCAGTTCTCCCAGGTAATGCTGAAGGTAGTGTTGTTGGCAAACGCCAACTTCATGTGCCCCCACAGCTCATCGATCACGCGAGCACTATATGCCGGTGCAGCGGTGTTAAAGATGGCATAGAACACAATGCTCGCGAACACGATATAGAAGCGCCAATGGTCGCCGGCGGCCTCGCTCCACAGGCGGCGCACCGTCGCCCAGGTGTCGCGGGGCGTCTCGTCCTCGTCCCCGTCGTCAACGTCGCGCATGCGCTCTGCCTCAGCGCGGGCGCGCTCGTCCTCGGCGCGCTCGTTTTCCTCGTAGAGTGCCTGGCGGCGAGCCTCGCGCTCGGCCGCAGCCCTGGCGGCTTCGTCCAGGCCGGGCGTGGCGCCCGCCTCCTCGACTGTCTCTGCAACCGCGGCGTCATCGGCAATTCCCTGCTTCTTGAGCTCCTCGGTCATACTACTCACCTCCCTTCATCTGCGATTCCGCGATAGCGCGGTACACCTCGCAGGTTTCCATGAGCTCGTCGTGCGTGCCTAGGCCCACGATCTCGCCGTCTTTGAGCACCACGATCTGATCGGCATGCAAAATAGTCGAGATGCGCTGGGCGATGATGAGCACCGCGGCATCGCACGTCTCGTCCTGCAGCGCATGGCGCAGCGCCGCATCGGTCTTAAAGTCCAGGGCCGAAAAACTGTCGTCGAAGATATACAGATCGGCATGCTTCATGAGTGCGCGGGCAATCGCCAGGCGCTGGCGCTGACCACCCGAGAAGTTCGTGCCGCCCTGGGCCACCGGCGTATCGAGCCCCTGCGGCTGGTCGAGCACAAAGGTGCTCTGGGCAACCTCCAGCGCATGGAGCATGTCAGCCTCGGTCGCACCCTCGTTACCAAAGCGCAGGTTGCTCGCCACCGTACCCGAGAACAGCCATGCCTTCTGCGGCACATAGGCGATACGCCCGCGGATGTCGTCTTGCGAAAGGTCGCGCAGGTCGACGCCGTTCAGGCGAATGGCGCCCTTCGTGGCATCGTGGAAGCGAAGCAAGAGCTTGGCCACCGTTGACTTGCCCGAGCCCGTTGAGCCCACGATCGCGGTCGTCTGTCCGCGGCGGCAGGCAAAACTCAGGTTGCACAGGGTGTCCTCGTCGGCATCGTCAAAACGGAACGACATGTGATCGAACACGGCCACCACGTCGGCCCCGCCTGCGGACTCAGGCGCCCCGTCGCCCAGCGTAGCCTTACCGTCCACGATGCTCGGCTCGATCTCGAGCACCTGTTGCGCACGGTTGAGGCACGCCGCGGCGCGCGGAAGCGTCAGCACCACCATCTGCGCCATCATCACAAAGAACAGGATCAGAATCGCGTACTCCAGCACGGCCGAAATGCTGCCGATTTGCATGGCATGGACGCCCACGCGGTTGCCGCCCACCCACAGCACCGCCACCTCGGCGATGTTCATCAAAAAGAAGCTGGAGCTGTCGAGACCCACAAACAGGTGGTTGACCTTGATGGCGTTGGCCGCGTAATCGCTAAACACCTCGTCCAGGCGCTGCTCCTCGTGGCGCTCCTTGTTAAATGCGCGGATGACGCGCACGCCCACGATGTTCTCGCGCAGCACCACGTTCATGCGGTCGATAAAGCTCTGCAGGCGCATAAAGATCGGCGCGGCGTTGGCAACGGTAAAGACCGCCGCCACCAGCACGATCGCAACGACCACGCCCAGCAGCGTGCCCATGGCAGGATCGATAAACCAGGCAAAGATGATGCCCGCCACGGCCAAGAACGGTACCGGCAGCACCAGCTGAATCGTCTGCAGGATCGCTTGCTGGATCACGTTGATGTCGTTGAGCGAGCGCGTGATCATCGAACCCGTGCCAAAGCGCTCAAAGTCGCTGGCGGACAGCTCGAGCGACTTATCGTAGACGGCGTTGCGGATGTCGCAGGCCACATTGGCCGCCAGACGGGCCGAAAGATAGCAGCCCAGCACCGC
The DNA here is from genome assembly GCF_003465595.1 of Collinsella sp. AF05-9. NCBI lineage: Bacteria > Bacillati > Actinomycetota > Coriobacteriia > Coriobacteriales > Coriobacteriaceae > Collinsella > Collinsella sp. AF05-9. The sequence continues at coordinate 8,313 of NZ_QSBB01000005.1, read as the reverse complement.
GCCGCCGCTGGCCATGCCGGTCGCGATGAGCATGTACAGACCGTTGCGCAAGATGTAATCGACGTCGCCCGTCGTGATGCCCGTGTTGACCATGTTCGCCAACATCGTGGGCACGAGCAGCGTACCGACGTTGTCGATTAGCAGCACCAGCAGCGTCACCGCGATCAGACCGCGGTACGGCCTCATAAACCTCATTAAGAGTCGCATGTCTCCCCCTCGCCCTTATCGTCAGCCTCGTTCTCGGCGGCAACTTGCCGTTTAAATGCCTCGCACTCTTCGTTAAGAACATGGGAAAACTTACCGACCAAGCGCATGATCTCGCGCTGTTCCCACGGCTCGAGCGCCTCGAATGCCTGCTGCTCGGCCTTTTGCGCCGGCAACGCGTAGTGCTTGGCAAACTGCACGCCTTCTTCGGTCAGTCGCACAACCTTGTTCTTACGACTGCCCTCGGCAAACTCCAACGTCGCGAGCCCTCGCGCCCTAAGCGTCTTGATCGCCGAATTGATGGTCTGTTTGCTGTAGAACCATTCACTCGTCAGCCGACTCACGGCAACGCTTCCACCCGCTGCACTCGTGTCGACGAGCATCCAGTAGGCGCAATCCGAAAGACCGCAGGTGCGCGCGAACTCCGAATAGATACGGACAAGCCCGTTGAGCATCCGGTCGAAATCGACCGGGCTAACTGTACTATTCATCTCTCCCGCCATTCGATAGTCCGAGTTTTGACTAATTAGGGTTTCAGGTTAGTCCGAGTTTTGACTATCGTCAAGGGCGGCCGTGCAAGACGTGCGACCCATAACAACATGTCGACAAAAAAGACCGCCGGCGCGGGGGCGGCGCCGGCGGTTGCAAGAAAATATCGATTGTTGGCTGTTACGCAGCGACGGCCTCGTAGACCGTGGCGCCCGAGAAGCTGTCGTGCAGGCTCTTGCCACAGATCCACGGCAGTTCGACGACCTCGCAGACCGTGTTGACCAGCTCGGAGCAGTCAGTAAAGTGGCCCTTATCGTTGAGGGCCTCGCAATCCTGAACACGCCAATAGCCATCGGTGTGCGTGATGTAGTACTCGTGATCATCAATCGTCACAAAAGCGCGCGTCTTGGAACGCAGCAGCTTCAGAAATCCTTCGAAGTCGGTCTCGACGACATCTCCAGCCTGGAACATGATGTTACCTCCTGGCCCGGCGCCACCACGGCGCATTGATAAACGTTGGTACTCCTTTAGTAAAACCTTTATCAGAGGTTATGCGTTCGTCATTTAGGCAAGTGGTAAAAAACCGCAGGGTAGACGGGATAAAACGTTTAACCATCCCATTTGTTTGTCACATTCTGAAGGTACTTTTATGCAAACCTACTTTTCCAATTGGAATCTACCCTTTTGGCCGGGCAATTGACCGTCTATCGTTTGAGCCCGACGGGTATGAACGGGGCATCTGCAACGCCACCGCAAGGAGACACCATGGAGACTATCGAAGCACTCATCCACCGCCGCAGCTGCCGCAAATACAGCGATCGTCCCGTCGAGGCCGAAAAGCTTGCACGCATTATCGAAGCCGGCCAATATGCACCGAGCGGCATGGGCCGCCAACCGGTGACGTTTGTCGCCGTCACCGACCCCGCGACCGTCGAGCGTCTCTCACGGCTCAACGCCCAGGTCATGGGCAGCAACGGCGACCCCTTCTATGGCGCCAAGACCGTTGTGGTGGTGCTGGTCGACCGCAACGTGCCCACGCATCTGGAAGACGGCTCGCTCGCCATGGGCAACTTGCTCAACGCCGCCTATGCACTGGGTGTCGATTCATGCTGGATTCACCGCGCGCATGAGGTCTTTGACTCACCCGAGGGCCTGGAACTGCTGGCCAGCTGGAGCCTGCCCGCCGACGGCAGCCTGCGCGGTGTCGGTCACTGCATTCTGGGCTATGCCGAGGACACGCTACCCGAGCCCAAACCCCGCCGCGACAACGTCGTCTACGTAAGGTAACCCAGGAGCGTCATAGGGGTAGCTAATTTGGGACGGGGCTATTTTAGCCACCCCACTCGCAACTTATCTTGCCGATGGAGTTGTCGTCGTTTCGTTCGTGTGGGTCGTTTCGGCGCCGTCGCCCTGTTCGCCCTCGTCCTTTTGAGCGTCGGCGATGGTGGAGGCCGCCGCGACGATGCCGCGCTGGGGTGCGACGCCCGTCTGGGTCTGAGCGCCCTCGACAACTTCTGTGCCTGCATGCGCGAGCTCGGGCGATTTAAACACCGCGTCCAAGTTGGCGCCACCGCCGGCGTAGCCAAGCGCAGCGAGTGCGATGACGATCACTGCAACGACGACCGCGATCGGCACATAACGATGCCAACCAGCAGGATTGAGCCCACTGCGGCGAGCCGCCCCGCGGCTGATGTAGCCGAGCGTGCCGTCGTGCTTGAGCTTTGAGCCCACCACGCGTTTGCGGCCCCACAGCGAGGACTCTGCCTGCATTGCCAAGCGGGCACCTGTCGAAGGATAGCCGTATTTAGTGCGCTTGAACGAGCCGTCAAACCCCGAGGCGTGTTTACCCCACGTCACCGATGTTGTGCGTCGGTTGACCGGCGCGGCACTCCGCCTTCTGCGGCTCGGTTTTGAAGTCTCAGCCATATGCCCTCGCACGCCGTAACCAAATCGAAACAATAACGCTTTGGACTGTAGCACACGCGTCGCGCGCGGTCACGGGCGCCTCGCTCAACGGTCATCGTCCTTCAGCAAGCGCCACAGCGTTGTACGGCTTATGCCCAGCACCTCCGCCGCACGGGTTCGGTTGCCGTGGAGATGATCTACAACCAGATGCGCGATATCTCGCTCGGTATCGGCCAGCGGTCGCAGGATATACAGGTCGCTTTCGAGTGTCGGGGCGCCAAAGGTTGCGGTTTTAATCACGTCCTCTTGGGCGAGCACTTCCTCCGCCACAGCACGGTCCACCGTGCCCGCCCCCACCAATATATACAGTCGTTCCGAGACCTCGCGGAGCTGCAGATAATTGCGCGGCCAGCGGTAAGCATCGAGCGCCTTCGTCGCCGCGGCAGACAGCGTGGGCGCTGCCGTCCCAAATGCACCAGCGAGATATTCCAAATAGCGCGCAATCTTTTGCGACGTGGCTCCCTGCTCGACGATTGCCGGCGCCACGCTCACCGCACAGGCGAAGCGCTCGGTCACAAAGGCGGCTTGATCACTTTCGCTGCCGCCCGGCATGTCATTCGCCGTCAGCACCACATGGCAGCGCGTCGCCAACGCGGTGTCGGCCATCGTGGAAACGAGCTCGCGGAGACGCTGGGGGCCAACCGTGTTCCAGCCCTCAATGCAAAGTGTCAGCCCCGTTTGGAACAACGGCGATTCGGCGCTTTTGAGCAGATGGCGCCAGCCGCGATCCGTTAGCTCATCGAGCGCAACGGCAACAAAGGGCTGATCGACAAAAGGACCGTCCAGATAGAGGCGCATGGCAATCTCGACCTGACCCGCTCCCAGCTCGCCCTCGAGCATAAGGGGAACGCCGCGCGCGTAGCTCTCGGCGACCGGCACAGCTACCGAGGCCGCCCCCTCAACGATGCCGTACGCGCTCGATTCGTAGCGGGCCTCAACTTCGTCGGCGTTGAGCCACTCGATGCCCGCATGTACCGCGGCGCCGCGCACCTCGCGGACCACGACGACCCAAAGGCCCCCGCCCTCTTTGTCGGTGGGGCGAACGGTCAGGCTCAGGCGCGTACCCGCACGCCCCATAACCAGACGCGCGCCGTCTCCTATACGGTCGAGGCGCTCAGCGACAAAAGCCGCCACATCCCGCTCAAGCGCCGCGTCATTCATGGTCGAAATCGCGACGTCCCCACGCGCATCGATTGCCAATGCCGAGGCCCCGGCAGCAGCCAGGGCCTCGGTCAAGATGTTCAGCTTGGCATCGCTATCCATGATTTGCCCCTGTCCGCGGCGACGTGCAACCGCCGACGGTCGCACGACCGAGTGTTTCAAAATTGAACGATATTGCTCACCAAACACTATAGGGCAGAAAGCGCCGTCCTGCGAGTATAGGTGTTGCCCCGCATCGCCATCCTGGCGGGGCGATAAGAGCTCTTCGGGACTTATAAACCTGCGGACAAGCCATACCCGCAAGAGCTCCTATCGCTCCACCGCAGGCTTGCGCTCACCAGCAACCAGCAACCAGCACGCGAATAAGCTACTTCTCTACCAGATTCCCAGCACGTGCTGCATTCCCAAGCTCATGCACGCAATGCCAATCCAGCAGCAAAAGCCCAGCGCGATGGGCTTGCCGCCCTTTTTGACCAGCTCGACGATATCGGTATTAAAGCCAATAGCCGCCATGGCCATCACGATAAAGAACTTCGAAAGCTCCTTGATGGGCGCCGTAATGGACGTGGGAAGCTGAAACACCGTGGTGACCACGCTTGCCAGCACAAAGAACAGCACGAACATGGGAAACGCGCGTTTAAGCGAAAACGTGCTTTTGGCGTCGCCGCCGGCCTTACGCGCCAGATGCATCTGCCAGCATGCGAGGACCAACGTGATGGGAATAATGGCCAGCGTCCTGGTGAGCTTGACCACCGTGGCGCTCTCGAGCACATTGGCACCGGGATGCATACTGTCCCAAGCACTCGCCGCAGCCGTTACGGACGAGGTGTCGTTGATGGCGGTGCCGGCAAACAGGCCAAAGCCCTCGTTGGTCAGCCCGAGCATACCACCGAGCGTCGGAAACACGAGCGCCGCGATAACGTTAAACAGGAAGATGACCGAAATAGCCTGGGCAATCTCGCGATCGTCGGCATCGATGACGGGTGCGGTCGCGGCGATGGCAGAACCGCCGCAAATCGACGAACCCACACCCACAAGCGTCGAGATCTTACCCGGCACGTTCATAACGCGGCAGAGCACAAAGGCGATGACAAGCGAGGTCGAGATCGTCGCCACGATAATCGGCAGCGACTGGGCGCCCTTGGACAGAATCTGGGAGAGGTTCATGCCAAAGCCAAGCAGGATGACCGCATACTGCAAGATCTTTTTAGACGTATAGGTAACGCCGGCGGCAAGCGGCTCACGACGATGCTTGGGAAAGACAAGTGCCAGAACCATGCCGATGAGGATGGCGAATACCGGCCCGCCGACCACCTCGATCTGTTTGCCGAGCAGCGTTGCGGGAATGGCGATGATCAGGCAGAACAAAACGCCCTTCCAGCGCTCGCGTACGATATTTGCCAGTTGCATATGGGATTCCTTCTTTCTATTTCACGTTTGCGACGGCTTATGATACGGCAACATTGAGCGCAGCCTTGCGTAAACAAAGACTAAGATGCCGCAATAGTTCTTGGGCAACAGCCGAATTACCCACCGCGGAAAGCTGATTCGCGGCATAATTAACAACTGACATATGAGTTTGATAGAACAGTTGCGAGGCGCTATGGAAGAATCGATGCACGTCGGCGAGCAGGAAACGAGCCTACAGGACCAGTCCTACCACACCATTCGACGCAAAATCGTCTACCTGGACTACAAGCCGGGCGAAAAGCTGGGCGTCAAGCAACTTTGCGACGACCTGGATATGGGTCGCACGCCCGTGCGCGAGGCTTTGGTTCGCTTGGCGCAGGAAGGCCTGGTGCGCACCGTGCCCCAGAGTGGCACCTACGTCTCACCCATCAACCTCACCCTTGCCGAGAGTGCCTGTTACATCCGCGAACATCTGGAAAAGCAGGTGATTGTGGAGTGCTGTGCGCGAGCCACGTCGGCCGGCATCGAGCAGCTCGACCGCGCCATCGTGCTGCAGGAAAAGGCCATGGCCGAAGAGGATCGCATCGGTTTCTTTTTGAGCGACAACCTCATGCATCACATGATTTTTAGCATCGCATGCCGCAGCACCGTGTGGTCGTGGCTCGAGGAGACCAATGCCGACCTGGAGCGCTTCCGCTGGCTGCGCGCCGCCACGCAGGTTCTCGACAATCAGGACATCGTGAACGAGCACAAGCAGATTCGCCGCGCTATCGCCGGTCGCGACCCCATCGAAGCGAGCTTTTTGGTCAGCAAGCACCTGCACATGATGTTCCGCAACCAAACCGAGGTTCTGGACCAGTTCCCCGAGTACTTCGAGACCAGCAAGCTCCGCTAACCTGCCAAAAAGGGACAGGTTTATTTTGGCAGGTTTTATCTGGCCAAACGCAAAAGGCCCGACTCCGCTTGATGTGGAGCCGGGCCTTGGTCGTTAGAACGGCGGAACCAACTACTCTACCGTGACGCTCTTTGCCAGGTTACGGGGCTGGTCGACGTCGCAACCGCGCAGGATGGCCACCTCGCGGGCGAGCAGCTGCAGCGGAACGCTCGCCGTGATGGGACTGAACACGTCGCGGACGGCCGGCACGCGAATGATGCAATCGGCAATCTTGTTGATCTCCTCATCGCCCTCGGTGGCAACGACGATAACCTTGGCGCCACGCGCCTTGCACTCCATGAGGTTCGACACGGTCTTGTCATAGGTGGCGCTCTTGGTGGCCACGGCGATGACAGGGAAGCCCGGGTCGATCAAGGCAATGGGGCCGTGCTTCATCTCGCCGGCGGCGTAGGCCTCGGCGTGCAGGTAGCTGACCTCTTTGAGCTTGAGCGCGCCCTCGTAGGAGATAGCGGCACCCATGCCACGGCCCACGAACAGCGCCGACTGCGCGTCCTTGCACAGCAGGGCGGCCTCATGCACGGACTCGGTCTGGGTATCCAAAATCCACTGGATCTGCTCGGCCGTATCGGAAAGCTCGCGGAACAGCATACGCGCCTGCTTGGTGGTCAAGCGGTACTTGACCTGCGCCAACAGCAGAGCCAAAAGCGTCAGGCTCACGACCTGGCCGATAAAGCTCTTGGTCGAGGCGACCGCGATCTCCTTGTTGGCCTTGGTGTAGATAACGCCGTCGCTCTCACGCGCCACCGGGCTGCCCACCACGTTGGTGATGCCGAAGACCTTGGCGCCCTTGATGCGCGCGTCACGAATGGCGGCAAGGGTATCGGCCGTCTCGCCCGACTGGGACACGGCAACGACAAGCGTCGTCGGCGTAATGATGGGATTGCGATAGCGGAACTCGCTGGCCGCCTCAACCTCAGTAGGGATGCGAGCCCAGCCCTCGATAAGGTTCTTGGCAATGAGACCGGCATGGTAGCTGGTGCCGCAAGCGATCACGTAGACGCGGTCGATATCGTTGAGTTCCTCGAGCGAAAGGCCCAGCTCATCGATATCAAGCTCACCGGCGGGGGTCATGCGGCCCACCAGGGTATCGCGCACGACGCGCGGCTGCTCGTGAATCTCCTTGAGCATAAAGTCGGGGTAGCCGCCCTTTTCGGCCATGTCCAGATCCCAGTCGATATGGGTAACCTTAGGCTCAATCACATTGCCGGCCTCGTCGGTATACTCGACGCCTGCGGGCGTGAGCTTGGCAAACTGGCCGTCCTCGAGCACCACGACGTCGCGGGTTGCGTCGATGAGCGCGATGACATCGGAAGCAACATAAGAGCCGGTTTCGCCCGCGCCGACTACGATCGGGGAATCCTTGCGGGCCACGGCGATCACGCCGGGCTCGTCGGCGCACACGGCGGCCAAGCCATAGGCGCCCACCACGTGGGTGCAGGCCTCGCGCACGGAAGCCATCAGGTCGTGCGTCTCGGCATAGGCCTCTTCGATCAGATGCGCGAAGACCTCGGTATCGGTCTCGCTCTTAAAGTGATGGCCGCGGCCCTCCAGCTCTTCGCGCAGCTCGGCGAAGTTCTCGATGATGCCGTTGTGGACGATGGCGATACGGCCATCGCAGCTGGTGTGGGGATGGGCGTTAACGACGGAAGGCTTGCCGTGGGTAGCCCAGCGGGTGTGACCGATGCCGCAGGTAGCGTCGCTGTCGATGTTGGAAAGCTCGCTCTCCAGGCCCGCGACCTTGCCCACGCGACGGATGACGTCGAGGTGCGCCGCGGCGCCCTCGCCCACCTCGAGTGCGACGCCCGAGGAGTCATAGCCGCGATACTCCATACGTTTAAGACCCGTGACCAGGATGTTCTTTGCAATATCAGAGCCGGTGTAGCCGACGATTCCGCACATAGGATAAATCCCTTCGTCCGCGTGACTGCAAAACGTCCACGCACATGGGGCGCTGAGACGTATAACGTTCGAGTATTGTACTCACGCAGACGCAAGCTGATATACCAGAAGTGGTATCCCAACTTAGATACCACCCGATGCACACACGTCCAGCCGGTCCAAACCACCACAATGGGAACAGTGAACTGCCTCCCATTTCTTGGACATCGGGAAATGGGAGGTTTTCCATG
>NZ_QSBB01000049.1:7774-10894 GCF_003465595.1 Collinsella sp. AF05-9 | reverse complement strand
CGCCCGGCTCCACGCTCATCCACGACATGGAGCCGGGCGCCACACGGCTCCCGTCAACAATCTGTCACTGAAGAGCCAGCACTACAACGCGAAGCTGCTCAAGGGCGTTCCCGACGGCCAGAACCCGCTGGGGCCCGTGAACCGGATGCGCTACTTCATGCAGTGCTTCCTGAGGGCTCATCCCGGCTCCAACCGGGACGACATGCGGGGCTGTGGCTATGAGTCCGCCCGAGGACAAGCTTGAGAAGGTCGCGATGGTGCTCGATCGGGCAATGCGATACCCGAAAACGCTCAGGTTCAGGCAGTTCTATGCAAGAAAGCCCAGTTCAGATGAGTTCGACGAGCAATATTTATCAACACAGTGCAAGGGGGGATTATATTTGTATTTCATCCGTGTTGAGCTTCACACGGTGCGCGACTCATCGCAAACTGGCGGGCGCAGCGGAAAGAAAACCGACTGCAGACGAACGATCGATATCGGGAGCAAATAGCCACCGGATGCTTTTCGGTCTCCTACGCGTCGACCTCCGCGATTTCTTCTGCGTCTCGCCAAGTTGAAAGGAGCGATGTCGAAAACTCCTTTTCGGTTAGCGTCAAGACATCCTTCACGCAAAAACCTTTCAATTTGTCAGGAAGCCCAAAACGCGCTTTTTTCCTAATCGAGCTGGCAACCCGCTTCAACGCGGTCTTGTTCTTGTCCTCGTTGTATACCAAAACAAAGACGCAGTGCTCGCGAAACCATCTCGTCCTCTTTCCCCACAGGTCCGAGCAGATCAAAACGCTGTCCTTGCACTTCTCGATGAGGGCGTCCCTTTGGCCAAGATTGATACCAAGCTCTTCGTCATCCTTGGGATTGAGCCTCTTCCCCAGCGTCTCCTTCAGACTGCCGTTTTTAAATTCGACTAGATATAACGTTTCCCGATCGCAATACAGCGCATCGGCGGAGCGCGGGAGTTGCATCCACCTATTGACCTTCTTGCAGTAGCATTCTTTAACAGAGTCAAAATTGACAACAGGCAAATCGTCATCCACAAGAGAGACGCTCCCGTCTCTGGATGTTTTGGAGATGGTCGACGTGCAGTCCCTTAGGATACAGGTCCTGCAACGGGAGCAACCATCGCTGCCATCTGGCACCGCGGGAGAGTTCGGATGAGGGCAGGAGGCGCACAGGTCGCTACTCAAGGCCGTACTCCTCCCTCTCAAGCGTATCAAAAGGAGCCGCCAGCTTCTCGTAGGCGACCTCAGTCGAGCCGGTTATATCGGCAAAGCGAGAGCGTCCATCAGTGCAGGTCTCCGCAAGATAATATGAGCACAATCCATCAACAGCGTGCTTCTTAGAATACACTTCGATCGCATTCAGGAAATATGGACTATGGGTGCTCATTAAGACGTGCATCCCGAGCTCTTTCTGGAGCAGCACGATTATCTCGGCGAAGGCCAGCTGCCATGCAGGATGAAGATGAATCTCGGGTTCATCGAGGATAATAGTCCCTCCGGCATCTAGCGCGCCGGACTTCAAGAGCACCTTCATGATGGCGAACGTCTTCAAGCCAGCAGAAAGGTTCCCAGGCTCCAACCCCCGAGCGAAGCCCTCTTCGAGATACGTAAGGTGACCGCGACTTTCGCTCCTCTCGAAATGCCCCGGACATAAGGAGGAAACCTTGTCCATGAGAACCTTCAGGTGTCGCTCCTTCGCGATCTCTTCGAACAGCGAGGACTCGCTGTCATCGTTACGGATGGTCGCCTGAATCAAATCTTGCCGCAGCTCCTCCTGGTGTCCAAGGAGGGGCTTGAACCGAAAAGCGGGGCCGTAGGGTCCTCCGAGAGAATCGATCAGGAACGGGTCGTCCAGATAATGCGCCCTGAATCGCAAAACCCTCCTATCGTGCACCTCCGCCACCTCGTCACTTGCAACCGAGAAAACCGTAGATGCGTCCTTTATCTGGAGTTCGACCTTCCCGGGCTCTTCGCCGAAAACCGAATTGATCTGGCCGTTGAACTCGCTTCGGAACCTGTTTGTCGCAATCGCACGAAATACCTCATCATCGGAGATATCCATGATCTCGATAATCTGATCGGCAACTCCTGCTACGCCATTCGTGAAATCGGATTCGATCTCACGGGAGATCTCCTCCCCGTAATACTCCTTTATCTCATCAATAAGCTCGTCCCTCGTGCACTCGCCCGAAAAAACCCTGTCGATGAAACTATTCATTCTTCCAGCAGTTCGCCTGTGGCGAGACGTGGAGTCGAGAGGGCTTCCCACATATGCCTTCCTGATGGCGCGCTCAACACTATTGCGCCTCATGCGGTCGATTTTGTTCTCCGAATCGGACATGCTGTTGAAGGCCGCATAAAGCGCTTTTCCAACCGTGCTTTTCCCCGTCCCGTTCTCCCCGGCGATCACGGCAATACCATTAATCTCGATATCGGCCTCAGCGACCCTGCCGATGTTTTTCATCTTGATTTTCAATGCATATCACCAGCTCTAAACTCGCGAGACTCAATAGCTCGATTATCGCACAGAGAGATCGACTTCTCGAGGACTCCCTAAATGGAACGCGCGGTGAGGACATGGCTCGCCGCCGTCCGCTTCGCGTTCGCGCGGGGGAAGGTGACGACCAGGGACCTCTCCGGGCTCATCGAGAGGAGCGCCAGATTCTCCTCGTCCATTTGAACTGTATCGTATTCAAGGACACTTGACTTAGAGGAATGGCGTTGAGCGGCGATAATCGTTTCAGCGCCAAAAAGAAAGGAGTGTCAGTCATGGCAGACGGGCCCTCCTACACAGCGGGGTACCGCGCCGAGGCCGCAGACTTCGCCGCCGCGTCGGGGAAGCCCATCGCCCAAGTGGCAGCCGACCTCGGCATCAACGAGAAGACCCTGGGAAGATGGGTGACGGTCAGGAAGAAGGAGCTGACCAACCACCCGGTCGCGGCGGCCGCAAGTGCATGCGCGAGCTCGAGCTCGAGAACGAGTTCCTAAAAAGCCCCGACCTCACATTGGAGGCCGGGGCCAGTAGATTTTTGGGACATGTCTAGAAATCTACCCATGCAGGAAGCGGCATGTGCCGAGCATGTCGCGTGCTAGGTTTTGAGGCATGCCACAAAACCTAGCACG
>NZ_QSBB01000049.1:0-7764 GCF_003465595.1 Collinsella sp. AF05-9 | reverse complement strand
GCGGGGGGGAGTGGCTACTCGGCGTCGGCGAAGCCGTTGGGGTTATGGCTCTGCCAATTCCAGCTGTCGCGGCACATGTCCGCGATGTCGTACTGGGCCTTCCAGCCCATCATGCGTTCGGCCTTGGAGGCATCGCACCAGTTGGCGGCGATATCGCCGGCACGGCGCTCGCGAATCACGTAGGGCAGCTCCTTGCCGCAGGCCTTGGAGAAGGCGGCGACGACCTCGAGTACCGAGGTGCCGGTGCCGGTGCCCAGGTTAAAGATCTCGACGCCGGTCTTGCCGTTCATCCAGTTGAGGGCGGCAACGTGACCGGATGCCAGGTCGCACACGTGGATGTAGTCGCGCACGCCGGTGCCGTCGGGGGTGGGGTAGTCGTTGCCAAAGACCTGAACGGCCTCGAGCTTACCGACGGCGACCTGGGCGACGTAGGGCACCAGGTTGTTGGGGATGCCCTTGGGGTCCTCGCCGATCAGGCCCGACGGATGGGCACCGATGGGATTGAAATAACGGAGCAGCACGACGTCCCACTCGGGGTCGGCGGTGTGGACGTCCATGAGGATCTGCTCAATCATCCACTTGGTCCAACCATAGGGGTTGGTCGCGGGCTTCTTGGGGTCTTCCTCGGTGACGGGCGGATTGTCCGGATCGCCGTAGACGGTCGAAGAGCTCGAGAAGATGATGGACTTACAGCCGTGGTTGCGCATGACATCGATGAGCACCAGGGTGTTCTCGATATTGTTGTGGTAGTACTCGACGGGCTTGCTCACCGACTCGCCAACGGCCTTAAAGCCGGCGAAGTGGATGACGCGGTCGATCTGGTGGGTATCGAAGATCTTGTTCATCGCATCGCGGTCGAGCACGTTGGCCTCGTAGAAGGTGAGGTTCTTGGCGGCCTCGTCGCCCACGATGGTCTTGACGCGGTCGATGGCAACGGCGCTGGAGTTGGAGAGGTCATCGACGACGACAACCTGGTAGCCACCCTCGAGCAGCTGAACGACGGTGTGCGAGCCGATAAAGCCGGCGCCGCCGGTAACGAGGACGCAGGTGTCTTTGGGGTCGAGTGCTTTGGACATGTAGTCTCCTATCGAATCAGGAACACTTCTTGAGGGGAGTATAGCGCAGCTGGGGGCGCCCAAAACACGCGGGGCAGGAAAACCAGAGGATTGATGTTAACGTACTCATAGGGTGTTATTTGCATAATCCTTACCTTTGGTGTGGGACGTATTTGCGAGCCGCTGACCATGCTTTTCCAGCCGTTCGTGGAAATAGTTGGGACAAGCGCGATGTGCGTTAATATGTTTGAGTTGAGCGACATATAAATAAGCATGTAACGGAGTACATATGTCACCAAACAACGATTCCATCTTTACGCAGGAGCTTTCGCGCCGCACTGCCCTTAAGGCTCTTTTCGGCGCCGCTTCTGCGGCTGTTCTTTTTGGCCTGCCCGCCCGCGCCCATGCGGCTGAGGCCAGTCAAGAAACCACCGACAAACTGAATGCCGCCCAGGCCCAGCTCGACGAGGTCCAGGCTCAGCTCGACAGCATTGCCAATGAGTACGCGGCGCTCGCCAACAAGAATGCCCAGACCCTCAACGACATCGAGAATGTCCAGGGCAAGATTGACGACACGCAGGCCCAGATCGATGAAAAGAAGGCCGAGCTCAAGAAGAAGCGCAACGACCTTTCCGATCGCGTGGCCGCCAGCTACAAGTCCGGCGGTACGAACATCCTGTCGCTGCTGCTGGCCTCTGGCTCGTTTGAGGAACTCGTCGCCAACGCGCATTACGTTGAGAAGATCAACAAGAGCGACCGCGATGCCATCGAGGATATCCAGACGATTCAGGCTGAGCTCGACGCGCAGAAGACCGAGCTCGAAGCACAAAAGGCCAACCTGGAGAAACTCAAGGACCAGCAGACGGCTCAGATGCAGGATATGCAGGCCAAGCAGCAAGAAGTCCAGACCGTGCTGAACGGTCTTTCCGACGACGTCAAGGAGCTCATGGCTCAGCGCGATTCCGAGATTCTCGCTGCCGCCCAGGCCGAGGAGGCCGCTAGGAAGGCCGCCGCTGCCGCGGCCGCCGCGAACAAGAACAATTCCTACTCGGGTGGTTCGAGCTCGGGCGGTGGATCGTATGCGCCCGGAACTCCGCAGCAGAATGCCGGCTCGGGCAAGCAGCAGGCCGTCGTCAACGCGTGCTACTCCACGCCTTCGCCGGGTCAGAACTGGTGCGCGGCGTGGGTTACCAATGTCTTCCGTAACGCCGGCGTTGGCTACTTTGGCGGTAACGCGTGCGATATGTTTAACGCCTGGTGCTATAGCTCCGACCGCTCGGCGCTGCAGGTGGGCATGATTGTGGCTGACTCCTCGCATAGCGGCACCGGTACGCCGGGCCTGCTGTATGGCCATGTGGGCATCTATGTTGGCGGCGGCATCGTTATGAGCAACGAGGGCGCCATTACATCGAAGTCGCTCGATTCGTTCATTAGCTTTTATGGTACTGGCTCTGGCGTGCGCTGGGGCTGGCTCGGCGGTATTGCGCTGTCGTAAAGCCGACGGGGCCGCGTGCCCGCCCGCGATATATTTGATTGCCTGCTCGGGCAGTCCTGCGCAAGACGAAGGCCACATTAAGTGGCCTTCTTTGCGTGCGGAACTCGCGATCAATCAAATATATCGCGGGCGGGCACGCGGTTCTCTCGGGTCCTGAGCACAACTCACCGGACTGGTTGTCTGAATAAAAGAAAGTGAAGGCCCCTTTCGGGGCCTTCTTTGTTAAAGGAATTCGCCGACTCGGTGGACTTCGGGTTGTAGGTCTACTCCGAATTGGTCCTTGACGGTTGCTTGAATGTGGCGGATGAGTTCGTCGACGTCGGCGGCGGTGGCGTGGTCGGCGTTGACGATAAAGCCGCAGTGCTTTTCGCTTACCTGCGCGCCGCCGACAGCATGGCCGCGCAGGCCGGCATCCATGATGAGTTTGCCGGCAAAGTGGCCCTCGGGGCGCTTGAAGGTGGAGCCGGCACTCGGCATGTCGAGCGGCTGCTTGTCCTCGCGGCGCTGGCGGTAGTCGTCCATGTCGGCCTTGATCATCGCGGCGTTGCCCGGGGCGAGATTGAAAGTGGCCGAAAGCACGATGAAACCGTCGTCGGCAATGCGGCTCTTGCGATAGCCCAGGTTGAGCTCATCGACATCGAACTCGATAATGCTGCCGCTACCGCGGGTGCCGTCGTCGAGCATGCGGGCGGGCTTGTAGACGCGCACGGACTCCAGCACATCGGCCATGCAAGCGCCGTATGCTCCGGCGTTCATGTAGCAGGCACCGCCGACCGATCCGGGAATGCCCGAGATGGGCTCCATGCTGGTAAGGCCGGCCTCGGCTGCCGCGGCTGCGACATCGGAAAGCAAGGCGCCGGCTGCCGCCGTGACGTGCGTGCCGTCGACCGTAATGTCGGAGAGGCCCTCGCCCAGCGCTACGACGACGCCGCGGATGCCCTTGTCGCCGACGAGCAAGTCGGAGCCGTTGCCCACGATGGTGAGTGGCAGGTCGCAGCGATAGCAGGTATCGAGCGTGGCGACGAGGCCCTGCTCAGTATCGGGCGTGACAAAGACGTCGGCCGGACCGCCGATCTTAAACGTGGTGTGCTCGCGCATGGGCTCGCTCATCAGCACGTTGTCCTCGCCGGCAACGCCAGCGAGCGCGCACAGCAGGTCCTCGTTAAAAAAATCGTTCTCGTGCATACGAATATCCGCCTTTTGGTGGTCGTTCTCATCAATCGATTGCAATATACCCCACCCAGATGTATTTGGTGCGCTGGCGGCGATAAAACTGCCGTCCACCGGATTGATAAAGTGTTTATCATCGAGGTAGAGGGGCAGTCGCTATACTTTCAAGAGATTGCGCGTAAACCCGGAAGGAGCGAGATGGCCAACAAAGTCACCCTCAAGCAGATTGCCCAAGAGGTGGGGCTTTCCCCTTCGTCGGTCTCGCTTGTTCTCAATAATCGGCCCTGTCGCATCTCGGAAGAAAACCGCAAACTCATCAAGGAGGTTGCGGCGCGCAATCACTATGTTCCCAACCAGATCGCGCGCAGCCTGGTCATGCGCGAGTCGCGCACCCTGGGCCTTATCGTCCCCAACATCGAGAGCCGCTTTTTCGCCTCGCTCGCCGGCAGCTTGGAAAAGCGCTGCCGCGAGGACGGCTACGCGCTTTTTATTACCAGCTCGGGCGGAAGCGCCGATGACGATCTGGAGCTGCTGCGCCAGCTGGTGACGCGTGGCGTTGATGGCGTCTTCCTGGTGGTAGGTGACGAGTTCTCCGACGACCGCGCCCTGCGCGAAGAAGTCAGCCACCTGCCCATCCCGGCCGTAATGGTCGACCGTGCCATTGAGGGGCTCGAGTGCGACAAGGTGATGTTCGACCACGAGATGGGCGGCTATATGGCCACCCGCTATCTGATCGAGCAAGGCCACCGCCGTATTGCCTGCTTGGTTAACGCGCGTCGCTCCAATACGGGTCGCAAACGACTTGCCGGCTATGAACGCGCGCTGCGCGAGGTTGGCCTGCCCATCGACGCGCGCTTGGAGTTCGAGAGCGAGTACTACATTCCGAGTGCCTACGAGGCCTCGGAGGCGGTGCTCGCAACCGATGCCACCGCCGTGTTCGCAAGTTCGGACAACATCGCCCTCGGTTTGCTCAAGCGCTTGCACGAGATGGGGAAGAGCATCCCGGGCGATATCTCGGTGGTGAGCTATGACAACTCGGCTGCCGACGTTCTCTTTGAGCCGGCGCTGACCGCGATCGAGCAGGATCCGGGCGTGCTTGCCGAGCATGCCTTTGGTTGCATGTCCAAACGTCTTGCCGGCAAGGGCGGCAGGCGTGCCGAAGAAGTGGTTCTGGAGCCTGCTCTCATTGTGAAGGGCAGCGTTCTAGAACTTACTAAATACAACTAAACATGTTTATCAATTCGAGAAGATCGAATGTGGAGCATCTGTGACAGGCAATGCCGCAGGTGAATGTTACGTTTTGCCAATTGGTGTGTTTGATAGAGATGATAAAACGTTTTTTCACCATGATAAAACGTTTTAGCAAATATACTAGTCCCAACGAATGGTTGCCGTATCGGAGGGTGACCGCGCAGCGAAGGGACATAAACAATGGCTAAAACACTGGGGACGCCGTGGCAAAAGCTGGGGCACGAGGTGCCGGCTTCCGAGCTCGAGGGTGTCGATCTGTATTGGCGCGCTTCGAACTACCTGTCCGTCGGTCAGATCTACCTTCGCTCCAACCCGCTGATGCGCGCTGACTTTGTCGACGATAAGACTGGCGAGGCGCGCGACTTCGGTCGTCCGGACGTCAAGCATCGCCTGGTTGGTCACTGGGGCACTACGCCCGGCATCAACTTCCTGTTCGGCCACGTCAACCGCCTTATTGCCGATCACAACCAGAACGCCATTTTCTTGATGGGCCCGGGTCACGGTGGCCCCGCCGGCACCGCCCAGTCGCTGCTCGACGGTACTTACCGCGAGATCCGCCCCGACATCACCAATGACGAGGCCGGCCTGCAGAAGTTCTTCCGCCAGTTCTCCTATCCCGGCGGCATCCCGAGCCACTTTGCGCCCGAGACGCCCGGCTCCATCCACGAGGGCGGCGAGCTCGGCTACACGCTCAGCCACGCTTACGGTGCCGTCATGGACAACCCGAGCCTGCTAGCCGTGGCCGTGGTGGGCGACGGCGAGTCCGAGACCGGCCCGCTCGCGACTTCTTGGCAGTCCAACAAGCTCGTGAACCCGGCAACCGACGGTATCGTCCTGCCGATCCTGCACCTCAACGGCTACAAGATCGCCAACCCCACCATCCTCGCCCGCGTGTCCGACGAAGAGCTCACCAAGTTCTTTGAGGGTATGGGCTATAGGCCGCACTTCTTTATCGCCGGCTTTGACGACGAGAGCCACGCAAGCATCCATGAGCGCTTTGCCGCCCTGTTTGAGCAGGTCTTTGACGAGATTTGTGACATCAAGGCCACCGCGCAGGCCCAGGCTGCCGCGGGCGAGACCGTGGTCCGCCCGGCCTACCCCATGATTGTGTTCCGTACGCCCAAGGGCTGGACCTGCCCCAAGCAGATCGACGGCAAGAAGACCGAGGACTCCTGGCGCGCCCATCAGGTGCCGCTGGCAAGCGCCAAGGACACTCACGAGCACTTCCGCGTGCTGCGCGAGTGGCTGCGCTCCTACAAGCCCGAGGAGCTCTTTACGCCCGAGGGCCAGGTGCGCCCCGAGGTAACGGCCTTTATGCCGACCGGCGAGCTGCGTATTGGCGCCAACCCCAACGCGAACGGCGGCAAGGTGCGTCGCGAGCTCGAGCTGCCCGATATCCACGCCCACGAGATTCCCGTCGCCGAGAAGGGCCATGGTTGGGGCTCCACCGAGGCTGCCCGCGTCTTTGGTGAGTACACTGCCGACGTTCTGGCCAAGAACATGGACGACTTCCGCATCTTCGGTCCAGACGAGACCGCGTCCAACCGCCTGCAGGCCGCTTATAAGGTGACCAAGAAGCAGTGGGATGCCGGCTTCTACGAGGACGAGGCCAACGACGAGCTGCTCGCTGGCTCCGGCAAGGTTGTCGAGCAGCTGTCCGAGCACCAGTGCGAGGGCTTCCTCGAGGCCTATGTGCTCACCGGCCGCTCCGGCGTGTGGAGCTCCTACGAGAGCTTTGTCCATGTGGTCGACTCCATGGTCAACCAGCACTGCAAGTGGCTCGAGGCTACCAAGCGCGAGATTCCGTGGCGTGCCCCCATCAGCGGCCTCAACATTTTGCTGTCGAGCCATGTTTGGCGTCAGGACCACAACGGCTTCTCGCACCAGGATCCTGGCTTTATCGACCTGCTGCTCAACAAGGCCAACGACACGCATATCGTGAACGCTTACTATCCGGCCGACGCTAACATGGCTCTCGCCGTGGCCGAGCGCGTCTACCAGTCCACCGACTGCGTCAACGCCATCTTCTGCGGCAAGCAGCCCGCCCCGACCTTCCAGACGGTCGACGAGGCAAAGGCCGAGCTCGCCGAGGGCGTCGCAAATTGGGAGTGGGCATCTACCGCCGACTCGCTCGGCGAGGCCGACGTCGTGGTCGCCACGTGTGGCGACGTGCCGACGCTCGAGGCTCTGGCTGCAACCGATATGCTGCGCGAGCTGGGCATCAAGGTATGGTTCGTCAACGTGGTCGATCTGCTCAAGATTCAGAACGTCTGCGAGAACGACCAGGCTATAAGCGACGAGCGCTGGGCTGAGCTGTTTGGCTGCGGCGAGAAGCCCGTGCTCTTCGCGTTCCACGCCTATGCCGGCACGATTCGCCGCCTGATCTGGAACCGCCCCGGACACGACGCGTTCCGCGTCCACGGCTACGAGGAGAAGGGCTCCACGACCACGCCGTTCGACATGCTGCGCCTGAACAACATGGATCGTTGGGCCCTGGCCGCCGACGTGCTGCGCATGGTCGACGCCGATAAGTTTGCCGAGCAGATTGATGAGTGGGAGGCCTTCCGCACCGAGGCCTTTGAGTTCGCGTGCGACGAGGGCTTCGATCACCCGGCCTTTACCGACTGGGTCTGGCCCGACGCCGCTGCCGCAACCGCAGCCGACGGCGCGCTCTCCGCAACGCAGCTAACTGCCGGCGACAACGAATAGCATCCGGGACGGTCTCGCGCTGGGGCCGCCTCCGGGCGGGCGCCTTCCTCTGAGAAGTGGGCTTCGCGAACTTCTCAGAGGAAG
>NZ_QSBB01000048.1:0-10988 GCF_003465595.1 Collinsella sp. AF05-9 | reverse complement strand
TTTTAGTGCCCTCGGATTGGGTCATAGTGTCTGTCGTTGCCAAAACATCGGCGCTTCCGTTGTTGGCACTTAGGGACGATCCTTTTGTGCCGGCACTTTGGGGCACTCCTTGTCATTGGTGCAAAGCAACCTGTCTCCATTGCGCTGAGCGGCGTGTGCCGTTAAGCGGAGAGGCGTATTGTTGACCCATCGTTTGGGCATACAATGGCTATTGGCTTGCTGCGGTGAAGGTCTGTCCGCTCCGCAGCTTTTTTCTACGGTTAAAGGAGTATGTATGTCCGTTGAGGTCATGAGGTCTGTGATCGATGCTGCCGAGGGGCGCGTGCCCGTCGACACGCTGTTTACCAATGCGCAGATCGTCGACGTGTATGGCCAGCGTGTGGCGCCCGGTAGCGTTGCCGTCAAGGACGGTGTGATCGTCGGCGTGCTCTACGATGGTCGCGACGATGCTGCTGGCACCTACGAGGCAACTGAGGTCATCGACTGCCAGGGTCGCTATCTCGCTCCCGGTTTTATTGACGGGCATTTGCATATCGAGTCCTCGAACATCCGTCCCGCCGAGTATGCTCGCATGGCCGCGACGCGCGGTACTACCACCGCCATTGCCGACAGCCACGAGATTGCCAATGTTGCCGGTCTCGACGGCTTGCGCTTTATGATCGAGGACGGCCGCCGCGCACCCATCTCCATCAAGTACATGATGCCTTCGTGCGTGCCCGCGCTGCCCGACGAGCAGGCCGGTGCCGTTATTTCGGCTGCCGATATGCAGGCGTTTTTTGCCGAGCATCCGGGCGATGTTTTTGGCCTGGGCGAGATGATGAACCTGCCGGGTGTCTTTATGGCCGACCCCGAGACCTGTGCTCGCATCGATGCTGCCAACCAGACGCCGTCCAAGCAGGTCGACGGCCATGCACCGCTCGTTGCCGGCAAGGACCTTAATGCCTATGCCGCGGCGGGCATTATCGCCGATCACGAGTCGACGATTCCCGAGGAGGCGCTCGATAAACTGTCTCGTGGCATGTACGTGATGCTGCGCGAGGGCACGTGCAGCCATGACCTGGCCAATCTGTCGCCGATGCTGCTGGAGAACCCCGCGCGCGCCCGCCGCTGCTGCTTTGCGACTGACGACCGCGCCCCTTCCGATGCGCTTGCGACTGGCATGATCGACAATGCCTGCCGCGTGGCGATTGAGGCCGGTATCGACCCCGTGGTCGCTATCTCTATGGCGTCCCTCTCCACGGCCGAGGCGTTTGGCCTGGATCACGGCTGCCGCGACCCGCACGAGCTGCGTGGTGCGATTGCCCCGGGCAAGCGTGCCGACCTGCTGGTGCTCAATGACCTGACGTTTGCTACGGCTCCGCATCGAGTATATGCCGCCGGTGCTCTGGTGGCGCAGGACGGCACCTTTGTGGGCGAGATCGCTCCCGAGATGGCCGAGGTTGCGGCCCTTGCCGATGAGCTGCGCGCCTCCGTTAAGCTGCCGAAGCTTTCGCTCGACGTGTTCGACTATGCCTTTAAGCCGGGCGAGGCCGTTATCGATGTCATCCCGGGTATGGCTATCACGGGTATGGCTCGCCCCGAGAGTGCCGAGGGCCTGCGCCGCATTATGCTGATCGAGCGCCACGGCCGCGGCGTGTCGCTGCAGGCCGAGGGCGCCGACGGTGACGGCCCCGCGGGTCTGGGCTTGGTTGGCAAGCATATCGGTCGCGGCTGGGTACGCGGCTTTACCATCACGGGTGGCGCCATTGCCTCCACGATTGGCCACGACTCGCACAACGTGTGCGTGGTGGGCGACAATGCGGCGGATATGATGGCTGCCGTTGAGGCCGTGGGCCAGGGCGGCCACGTGCTGGTGCGCAACGGCGAGGTCGTGGCGCGCATTCCGCTGGCGCTCGGTGGCCTTATGAGCGAGGGCACGGCCGAGGATGTCGCCGCGCAGCACGACGACTTTATGGTCAAGGCGCGCGCCATGGGTATCGAGCCGCCGCTCGACCCCATCATGGGCATCATTTTCCTGCCCCTGCCGGTAATCCCGACGCTCCGCATCCGCCCCGAGGGCATGTTCGACGTCACGACCTTCACCTACGCCGACTAGTCATCGGGGACGTTCTTAAACGACTAGCCGTCGGGGTGGCGTGTCGCCTGACGCCGCGACCGTGAGACCTCTGGCATGTGTGAGCTATTTGCCAGGTCCTTGTAACGTTTACGCCCGCGGAGTCTTATTTGAGCTCCCTTTGGGTACGTTGGAATCGGATACACGTTCGATTCCAACAAGCCCGAAGGGAGCTTTTCTATGTTTAAACTGATTGCATCCGATATGGATGGCACGCTGCTTGACGAAAACGGCCAGGTGCCTCCCGAGACCTACGAACTGATTCTGGCGCTACACGAGCATGGCGTGCATTTCGCCGCATCGTCAGGTCGTCGCTACGATCGCCTGTGCGAGTTCTTTGCGCCCGTTCGCGACAAGATGGACTTTGTCGCCGCTAACGGCGCCCAAGTCTACGCCGACGGTAAGATGGTAGACCGTGAGGTGTATTCCCACCTGGCGATTCGAAGGCTCGCCCAAGCCGTCAGGACGTTTCCCAATCTGCATCTTGCGCTCTTTGACCGAACCAAGTCCTTCCTGCTCGATGACGAGTGCAAGTTCGTGCGTGAGGTCGATAAGGACCTTCCCAATGCCGAGCGTATTTGGGAGCTGCCCGATCCCAGCGTAAATATCATCAAAGCGAGTATCTTTTGCGACGACAGTGCGGTTATGGACAGTGCGTACGTGCTACAGCGCGAACTTGGTCAGCTCTTTACTTTTGCTCCCTCGGGTAATGCCTGGATCGATGCCATGCAGCCCGGTGTGTCGAAGGCCTCGGGCATCGCGCAGCTCGCGGAGCATTACGGCATTGGACGCGACGAGGTCATGGCGTTTGGCGACTCGATGAACGACTACGAGATCATTCGCTTTGTCGGCACGGGTTGTGCGATGGAAAACGCGCGCCCCGCGCTTAAGGCGGTGGCCGATCGCGTGGTGGGTTGTAACCGCGACCACGCCGTCCAGCAAGAACTCCGCCGTGTTCTGGAGAGCCTTGCTTAATCCAGCAGTTAGGGACGTTCCTTTTCTGCCGGGTTGCTGCTGCTAGGCGAGGGCGGCCATGATGGTGTGGGCGACGCCGTCGTGGTCGTTGTCGTATCCGGTGACGGCGTCGGCGGCCTCGCGATCTTCGGGCTCGGCGTTGATCATGGCCATGCCATGGCCCGCTGCCTGCAGCATGGGGATGTCGTTGATGTTGTCGCCGAACGCCCAGGCGTCGGCGAGACGCTCGCCCAGATGCTCACACAGCCACGTGAGGGCCGTTCCCTTGGTGGCGCCTTCGCCCATAACCTCGATATTCATGGCGTACGAACGCGTGACCTCAATGCCTCCGAGCGTGTCGAGCGCCGCCGCGATGGCGTCGCGATCGGCGGGGTCGTGCCAGTACATAGCGATGCGTTCGAGCGTCTCGACCTCGTCGATCTTGCTGTCGATATTCATGTCGATCGGCGTTCGTGTGCGCTTGAGCGAAGCCGCGATGTGGGGGTCGCCGCCACAGAACTCATCCAGACGCCCGTAGAGCGAGCGGGGGAGGAAGCACTGCCCATCCGCGAAGATATCGAAGGTCACATCGTGGCCGGCGGCAATGCGATGGATGCGGTGGGCAATGCCACGGTCGAGCGGACGGCTCAAGATGCGCGTGGCGCGCGAGGCGTCGGTGGGCGTATCCTCGTCGAGCTGCCAGACGCTGGCGCCGTTGGCACAGACCGCGTAGTGTACGGCGGGGTGGGCGAGGATGGGCTCAAAGACACCCGACAGCGGGCGCCCCGTGCAGGGCACGAACTCAATACCGCGTCGCGCAAGCTCGTCGAGCATCGCCCAGGTGGCGTCGCTCATCTGCTTATCACTCGTCAGCAGCGTTCCATCCATATCGGAAAACACAATCATTCGCTGCGATCCTTTCTACTGTCATAAAAAGCGTGGCCGAGGGCGGTGATGCCCTGGCCACGCTCGGGTTCTATAACGGTCCGCGTCCTAGCGATCGGCGAGCGGCTTGTATTCCAGCGGCTCGATAACCGGGCGATACGCGGGACGGATGATGCGGTGCGCGCAGAAGAGCTCTTCCATGCGGTGCGCCGACCAGCCGGCCATACGGGCGACGGCGAACAGCGGTGTAAAGAGCGTCTCGGGCACGCCGAGCATTTTGTAAATAAAGCCCGTGTACAGGTCGATGTTGGCGCAGATGGGCTTGGTCATGCCGTGGTCGCGCATCACCTGCGGGGCCAGGCGCTCGATGCGCTCGATGAGCGCGAACTCCTCGCCCAAGTCCTTCTTGGCGGCAAGCGAGCGCGCGTAACGGCGGCAGACCTCGGCGCGCGGGTCGCTCAGCGTATAGACGGCGTGGCCCATGCCGTAGATGAGGCCGGTGCCGTCGAAGGCCTGCTTGTCGAGGATCTTGCCCAGGTAGGCCGCGACCTCGTCCTCGTCCTCCCAATTGGAGACATGCGCACGGATGTCCTCGTGCATGGACACGACCTTGGCGTTGGCGCCGCCGTGGCGCGGGCCCTTGAGCGAGCCGATGGCCGCGGCGTAGGCGGAATACGGGTCGGTGGCCGAGGAGGACAGCACGCGGCAGGCAAACGTGGAGTTGTTGCCGCCGCCGTGCTCTGCATGCAGCATGAGCATCACGTCGAGCAGCATGGCTTCGTCGCGGTTGAATGCCATGCCGCCGCGCAACACCTGCAGGATGGTC
Organism: Collinsella sp. AF05-9; assembly: GCF_003465595.1. Classification (NCBI taxonomy): domain Bacteria; kingdom Bacillati; phylum Actinomycetota; class Coriobacteriia; order Coriobacteriales; family Coriobacteriaceae; genus Collinsella; species Collinsella sp. AF05-9. Next base: position 6,210 of record NZ_QSBB01000048.1, on the reverse strand, counting down.
TCGGCGGTGGAGAGGCCGGGCGTGGGGTGCGGCACGTGAACCTCGGAGCCGCGAAGCTTGGCGATCGAGGCCATGTGTGCGAAGGCGGCGATGCGCGGGAGACGTGCGAGCATGGAAATAGCCACGTCGATCTCATGCTCGGGCGTGATCACGTCTGGTTCGGCATCGAAGGCGTAGAGCAGCAGCACGGCGCGCTGGAGCACGTTCATGATGCTCGACGACACCGTGGTCATAGGGAACTCTTTGACGTACTCGTCGCTCAGATGTCTAAAGGCGCCCAGGCGCTCGCAAAAGCCGTCGAGCTCTTCCTTGTTGGGCAGCGAACCCGTGATAAGCAGATAGGCGACTTCCTCGTAGCCGTAGCGATTCTCGGCCTGGGCATTGTTGACCAGATCCTCGATGCTGTAGCCGCGAAGCGTGAGCTTGCCCTGATCGGGCACGACCTTTCCGTCGACCTTGTTGTAGCCGTGCACATCCGAGATGCGAGTGAGGCCCGCGACCACGCCCGAGCCGTCGGCATTGCGCAGGCCGCGCTTGACATTGTGCTCAACAAACAGGCCCTCGTCATAAGGGTCGGTCGGCAGGCCGTGGTAGAGGTTTTCGCTTTCAGGCGAAATCTGACGGCTCGCCTCGTAATCCAGAACCAGGCGGCTCAGGTGATCGTCGAAGCGGTAGTAGATTTTCTTGGCGTCGTAGGCCATGCGCGCTCCTCTCCGGTCCGCTTTGGGGCCGCGCGCTTGGACGATATGACGTCAAGCTGCCCCGAGCGGCTTGTTCGCTACAGGCGGTACATAAAGTTAAAGACGTCCTCGCGCTGGATGGACACGTTGACGCCCGAAAGCTCGCCGGCCTCGGCCAGCGCCTTCTGCAGCTCGGCGAAGTCGAGCTTGGACTCGGCGGTGTCGGCCAGCATGGTCATGGTGAAGATGTCCTCGATAATGGACTGCGTAATGTCGCGGATGTCGACGTTGGCCTCGCCCAGAACACGGGTGACGCCGGCGACGATGCCGGGGCGGTTCTTGCCAAGGACGGTGATGACGATGCGGGAGGACGAGATCTCGGCCATGGGAAACCCTTTCGCGTGGTTGCGGCGCGCGGGGGCGCTCCGCTACGGTACAGTGTTCATCATTGTACCTGTCTGGCGCAAAAAAGGCGCGCTCGCTGCGGCGTTACATGCCTGCAACATGAGCGTAAGGGGGAAGGCCGTACGGGGAAGAGCCGTCTGGCGCGTGTCCGGCTCGTGTTGGGTTGATTTCCGATCTCAGCCGAACACATTGAGCGGACAGGCCGTTCCCGCAGTCAGCCGAACGCCTCCGACGGCTGATTCCGAACTGGAAGCGGAGGGCATCCCCGCCCTTCGGTAGGGGGTACCGCTCCGCGGCGCATGCCGCGGGCGGCGCCCCTATCGGACCACCGTGACCTCAGTTGGGATGGGCCCAGCACTGCCGCGTACTCGGTGAGCTAGAGCCAACTGTTCGTCTTCACGTCGCGTATGGCGATATTTCGGTCGTCCGGCTCGGTGATGCCGTAGCCGAACGCCTGGAGCGTCTCGATGGACTCCTGGATCCTCTGTTGGAACATGGGACCCGGATCGACCCTCGGCCCGAGGTGCCCGCGCCAAAGGCACGACGTGGCGCGCAGCATGTTATGGATTTTGGAGATGGGCTCGATGTCGGCGTAGACGTTGAGCGTCGCCATGGCGTCCTTGTGGCCGAGGATCGATTGGAGCGCCTTGATATCGCCGCCTTGGCGGATCCACTGCGTTGCGAACGTGTGGCGAAGGCCGTGGAACGTGATCAGCTCGTCGTTGGTGCCCATGAGGCCGTTGGTCTCCGAGAACGTCTTGAACGCCCTGCGGATATAGCTTGTCGTCGCGAAGGTCGCGCCCGGCTCCGACAGGATGTAGCAGTCCCCGATCTCGACCGCCCCGGTAAGGCCGCGCAAGCGCAGCTTTCCGCAGTCGATCTCGTGGGTCTCCTTCAGGAAGGGGAGTAGGCCGACCGGGTCGATGGGGATACCCCTGGCGTCATGGGTCTTGGTGTCCTTGATGAACGAACCCATTCCCTTCGCGTACGCCACCGAGTGTCTGATCGAGATCAGGCCCGTCTCGAAATCCACATCGCACCACCGAAGGCCGCAGACCTCGCCGATTCGCATCCCCGTGTGCAGGGCGAGTACGACCGCCCTCTAATCCTCGGCGGACCAATCGAGTCCGAACTCCTTTCGGGCATCCTCTTCGCTCATGACTTCGAGAAGGTCTCCGGGTTGGCAACGAAGGGCGAGGCATAGCTGCTCGAGTGTGTTGAAGCGAATGCCGCGAATATGCCCTTTTTTAATACGGGACAGGTTCACGGGCGTGGTTCCAATCCTTTCGGCAAGTTCGTTCGAGGAAATCTTTCGCTCGGCCATGATCTTGTCGAGGCGAACAATTACGGGCATGGCGTTTCCTTACGCAATCTCGTCGGAGTCGAGGTACAGCTCTCGGGCGTACAAGAAGAGCTGGGAAAGCATGAACAGGACGATGCCGAGAACCAGAGAGGTCCAATCGAATGATGAAGCGATCTCTTGGGCGCCGACGGCCCCCTCGCCGCCAAACATCGAAACGGAGGTTTTGAGTGAGCCGGCGTAGAGGCTGGTGGCAGCTTGAACAACGAAGAGAATGCCGAGCACCTTCAAGCATGTCGCAGACCCTTTCTTGAAGGGGTCTCCGCTCTTGATCGTCCACACGAGAACGGCGCTGAGGATGGTCGTAGCGATACCGATGACGGCAGGGACCAATGTCGAGATCGCAAGGGCTGGATACGCGGGGGAGTCTGCAATTACAGGGTTGTCGAGCACTTCGATTGCTGGCTTTAAGGAGAACGCCACTTGTGCGATGGCGGTGGCGCAAAGGGTCGCAGAGGCTATCGCACATGCGATGCGGAAGGAATGAAGCCGGGGAGTGCGATTGTCGGAACTCATAATAACCTCCGAAGAATTTAAAAAACTCAGGTTACTTTTTAACAGTTTATGTTAAATTGACTTTGCCGGCAAGTAATAAGGGCCGAGCATTTTGTTCGGCCCCTCTGTTCCGACTGGATGAGGTTAAGGTTGGCGATGAATATGCTCAAAATCTCGAAGGCGATCTTTAGGTCGCTTCTCTCCTCCAGGTCGCTCTGTGTTGTCGTTGTTGCGTTGATGGTTCTTTGTGCTCTGCCCGTCTTCAGGAGCGCGGCTGGCATCGACGGACGGGTCGAATACCTCGAGTCGGGAATAACCCGTGTTGAGCAGGAATTGTCAGCATCCTATGCGGATGCGCTTGTGAATGCGGGGGAGGACGGTGTCTATACCTCTTCATCAAGCATGCCCGCGCTTCTGTACCCTCTTGCCGCGGGACGTCTTATCTTGGCACCGCTCTCTCCCCTACTTCCGTTTCTGCAGATATCGGATGGAGAGTACACCTATTATGACGGATCGAAGGAGTACTTGCTATGGGTCGCAACGGCCGTTGCCGTCTCGTTCCTTGCCGCGCGTCTTAACAAACGTGAAAAGCTCATCATCCAGGCACCGATGGGCGAGCTGGGTAGACTTGTTGCATCGAGCGTATGGGCGAGTGTTTTTGCAATGCTTGCCGTCCTCGCCATCAATCTTCCAGGGATAATCGCCGCGCTTGTGAAGAATGGCCCGGGCTCGCCGTTCTATCCGATAGGCTACATTCAATATGCGACTCCGGTTATCAAACCGGCTTGGCTGGTGTTCGCGCAGACGGCCATCTTGCAATTCTTGGTGGCAGCGTTCATCTCGCTTGTCGTTCACCTTGCCGTGAAGATTGCCAATAACCCTACGCTTGGAATCGTGTTCGTATGTGCCCTGATGGGGGTGACGATGGTTCCCGGGTATTACGGAAGATCCATCGCTTTACGTGAGTTCGCCCTGTTGAATCCCCTTACGTATGCGAACACTGAGTTGACCGTCGGCGCCTATAGCCCGTACCCGACAACGCAGATAGTGAATCTGCCTGGACTTTGCTTCGAGCGTGGCGCGATTGCCCTCGTATGCGCAATCGGGATCGAGGTGCTGGCAATTAGCCTGCTTTGCGTTGCTGGAAAGAGCGGCTGCGCGTGCCCGATATCCCCGATTTGTCTTGAGAGAGGTTCCTTCACTGCATCGAGAACGGCAACTCGTTCGAGCGCTTGTGCCTCCGCCGTTGCATACGTAAGAACGATGGGGAAACTGCTCCTGCGTTCTCCTACCCTCGCCGTATGCGCGATTGCAATGTCGACGACGATGCTGGCCCCGGCTCTGGTCGAGATGTTTCCTGACGCTGATAACGTTTCCGCTGTTCGGTATAGGGATGGGGAGCTCCGTTCAATAGATCGGTATCTAGAGCAGAACGCTGCGAATATGGACGTCGAGGGCAAAGCGGCCCTGGAAGACATGCGGGATGCTCTTTCGGGTTTCGTGTACGCGCCTATGCCTGCGGAGGGGTTTCGAAGCCTTGCGACGTACGAGCGCGCTCGAGGTGAGCTGGGCGCGGCAGATGCGACTCTCCTGCAATCGATCGGAATCGAGCCGGAGACTCCTTCTCGTGCGGAGGCGCGCGCCCTTCTGCTTGAGTCGATCGCGAGCTTGCCGGACCCCAAGGTTTACGAGTTAAGTACGAAGATGCCCCCATTAATCCTCCTTTCGTATCTCCAGGCAGCGCTTCCCTCCTTATTTTTGCTGTTGCCCGTGGTTGTCACATCGCTCGCGTGCACCCACCTGCAGTGTCGTTCCCTTCTGGTTCTCCAGATCCCCGCAACAGCGCATGTGCGTTTTCTGACGGCTGTTGCGCTGGCTCTCCTGCTTGGCTTGGTGCTGCTTTTGGTGTCGATGGTTCCCGCTGTCGTTGTGTCCGTGATTAAGAACGGTGCGGGTGGATCGGAGTATCCCGTCGCTCTCATTCGGGCGGGAGCTTCGACAACGTCCATGGTGGGGGAGGCGGTGTTGTGCAGTATTCCGTTGCTGGTCATGGCATACGGCGTGATTTCCGTCGTCGCTGCGTTGACAGCAGCGATTAGCCGCAACCCCGTTGTCACCGGAATGGTTTGCGCGGTTCTCTTGGTGTTGGGTTCGTTGAGCGCTCATGTTGAAAGCGTGGGCATGGGCGTCGCGCTGCTGGCTCCATTCGCCTCGTTTGATCCCGCTTCCCAGGTGGGGACGATTGGGTTCCTTGGGCGAGGGACGAACGCGATGCCTTTTGGAGAGGTCGTCGGCGCATCGGGCGCTCTGCTGGTGGTCTTGGGCGCCGTATCTCCGTTGATGGTGCGCCTGAGTGTTCCAAAGATCGAAAGGGGATGATCTCGATGATTGACCTTCAAACGCTGACGATCTCTTATGGAAAGAAGGTGCTCGTAGATTCGGTGAACGCTGAGTTTGCCCCGGGTACGGTCTACGGTCTCGTCGCTCCGAACGGGCATGGAAAGACGACGTTGCTGCGTGCGATGGCAGGTTTGCCGGGTCCTCGCGTGGACGGGAGCATCGTTCTGGATGAGGTGCAGGGTACGGGTGCGAGAGAGGTCCGTTCTATGATCTTCTATGCACCTGGTGAGGGGACGCTGCTGTATCCCGGATTGCGTGCGGAAGATCACCTCAAGATGGTTTGCGATATGTGGCCGCATGCTCGCGATATCGAAGAGATAGTGGAACAAACGCAGATAGGCGAGTTCGCGAAGATGAGGATCCGCACTCTGAGCCAGGGCATGAAGCAGCAGCTTACCCTGGCGATTGCGTATGCGACGGGCGCGCGGTACCTTCTATTAGATGAGCCCATGAACGCGCTCGACCCCAGCAGGGTGGACTTGCATTCCGAGATTCTCAGGAAGCTGGCCGATTCTGGTACGTGCATCATCATGTCATCCCACATCTTGGATTCGGTCGATAGGCTGTGCGATGAGATTCTGTTTTTGAAGGATGGGAGGCTCATTAGAAGCATTCCGCAAGATGATGCTGCGCCGAAGTCTCCTGGATCCCATTTCGCAAAGCCTGCCGGACGCGCCGAGGGTGCGCTAAGCACGTATCGGCGAGTCTACGAAAAGGGCGGGTAGAAATGCAAGTTAAAAATCTATGTGGTCAATATAATACCGTTAAACCCGCATATCGATACCGCTCAGCCATTCGCCTCGCCCCCGTCGCACGCATCTTCATCCGGTCTGTTACTTTTAATCTAACAATTCTTTGAGGAACGTAGGT
>NZ_QSBB01000047.1:0-11194 GCF_003465595.1 Collinsella sp. AF05-9 | reverse complement strand
TTCCCGGTTCGACGAACAGCCGATCGTGTCAAATGTGGTCTAACAGAGCCAAAAAGTATGGGAGGCATTGGTTTGCCGTGTCTGGTTCATGGGCTGTCCAATCAAATTGAAGAAATGGAGTGAACCGGTTCGACAGTCAGTATCCATTTGAAGGCCAGGCTCGACAACCTACGCTGCGTAGACATGCGCCAATCGAACGAGCGCGGTTTTTTGGACACTCATCCTGAGTAGTCATTTAAGAACGTCCCCAATGACTACTCATTTATGTCTGTCCCCAATGACTGGGCAACGGCAGCGAGAGCCCCGATGTTTTGGCAACGACAGCGAGCGACGTCCAGGACGAACAAGTTGGCATGAAAAAGGCAAGGCATAGACCTTTTGGTCATGCCTTGCCTTTTGAATGACAAATTGTCGTCCTGGGCGGCGCGCAGCGTCGGCCGGTCCGCCGTTCGGTAGAACGGCGGAACCTACTTGACGCCGTACTGCTCGTAGTAGGCGTCGATGGCGGTCTTGAGCTCGTCGTCGATGACAACCTTGCCGTCGATCTCGTGGTTGTAAAGGGTCTCGACGACCTCGGCCATGGAGACGATGCTCGCGACGGGGAAACCGTACTTGGCCTCGATCTCCTTCTGCGCGGTGGTCACGCCGCCCTTGCCGACCTCCATGCGGTTGAGGGACACGATCAGGCCCTTGATCTCGACATCGGCAGCAGCCTTGACCTTGGGATAGGTCTCGTCGATGGACTTGCCGCTGGTGGTGACGTCCTCGACCATGATCACACGGTCGCCGTCCTGGGGCTCATAGCCCAGCAGGTTGCCCTTGTCGGCGCCGTGGTCCTTGGCCTCCTTGCGGTCGCAGCAGTACTTGACCTCCTTGCCGTACAGCTCGTGGTAGGCGATGGCGGTCACGACGGCCAGGGGAATGCCCTTGTAGGCCGGCCCAAACAGGACATCAAAGTCGTCGCCAAAGCTATCGTGGATGGCCTGGGCGTAATACTCGCCCAGCTTCTTGAGCTGATAGCCCGTCACGTAAGCGCCGGCGTTCATAAAGAACGGGGACTGACGGCCGCTCTTGAGCGTAAAGCTGCCGAACTTAAGGACGTCGGACTCAACCATAAACTTGATGAACTCTTGCTTGTAAGCCTCCATGCGGGCTCCTCTCGTAATCGCGTACGTGCCTTCCAGTTTAGCGCAGGCAGGGCGTCGGTGCGGGCGCGCTTTGGGGCCTCAGCATTCTGTAAAGGCTTTGTCAGGGGCAATGGTTTTCCAAACAAAGGGGTTGACACGGCAAACCCCCTCATCAAAAATACGGGCGGATTAAAACGGGTACGAGATACCCAAAGCGCGCCGCGCCCGGCCTTAAGGAGGTGTGCCATGGAAGGCAGTCATAGTCGAAAAACCTGCATGTCGCCCTCGGCACGCCGCGAGGATTCCGCACGCGCATAAGCGCCACGAACCGATCGTCAAAACCACCACAAAGGTGCCTGTCCCCTTTGTGGCGGTTCGAGAGCATGACGTGAGCGACATCTAGGTTTTTTGAAGCAAATACGACACGTACGCTAACTCCCTTCAACAAGGAGGACCCTATGCTGATGCTCAAAACCGCTACGGTACTCGAAGCTATCTCCAAGCGCCGCCGCACGGCGCGCCCTGCCGCTCACACCGGCCTGTCCAAGAACACCATATTCGCCGCCACCCATAGCGCCGAGGACGCCCTCGTGCTGCTTGACGCCAGGGCTGGCGGACTCGGTACCGAGCACGCCGCCGAGCGCCTAGACGCCGTCGGCCCCAACACCATCGAGGCGCCGACCAAGACACTCGCCCGCCGCATCGCCGACGCGTTCATCGACCCCTTCGCCGGCATCCTCGCCGCGCTCGCACTGGTCTCGCTCTACATCGACGTGCTCGCCGTGCCCGAGCCCCAGCGCGACCCCTCCACGGTCATCGTCATCGGCATCATGCTGCTGGTATCGGGCGGCATGAAGTTTATCCAGGAAGCCCGCAGCGGCAATGCGGCCGAGGCCCTCAAGGACCTGGCCTCCAACACCTGCTGTGCCCTGCGCGACGGCGAGCGTATCGAGATCCCCTTTGACGAGCTCGTCCCCGGCGATGTAATCCGTCTCTCTGCCGGCGATATGGTGCCGGCCGATGCCCGCATCATCACCGCGCGCGACCTGTTTGTGATCGAGTCCGCACTCACCGGCGAGAGCGAGGCCGTCGAAAAGACCGCTGCCATCACCGTCGCCGAGGGTGCCGACAGCTCCGCGCTGCCGCTCTCTGCCTGCAAGAACATCGTCTTTACCGGCACCTCCGTGCAAAACGGCACCGCTATGGCACTTGTCGTAGCCACCGGCTCGGACACTTACCTGGGCGGCATCGCCAAGATGCTCAACGGGCGCGGCGAGAAGAGCGCGTTTGACCGCGGCGTCTCGAGCGTCTCCATGTTGCTCGTGCGCCTGATGCTCGTTATGGCGCCGGCGGTCTTTGCCATCAACGTCGCCACCAAGGGCAACGTCATCGACGCGCTGCTGTTCGCCACGAGCGTGGCCGTGGGCATCACGCCGCAGATGCTCCCCGTCATCGTGACCTCGAGCCTGTCGCAGGGCGCCAAGGACCTCGCCCGTCGCCAGGTTATCGTCAAGGAGCTACCGGCGATCCAAAACCTCGGCGCGATGGACGTCCTGTGCTGCGACAAGACCGGCACCCTCACCGAAGACCGCATCGTGCTCGAGCGCTACCTCAACACCGACGGCAACGAGGACGCGCGCGTGCTGCGCCATGCGTTTTTGAACAGCTTCTTCCAGACCGGCCTCAAAAACCTTATCGACCTGGCCGTTATCGACCGTGCCGATGTGACGCCCTCGACCGTCGCGCCCGATTCCATGCTGGGCCAGAGTCTGCGCGACCGCTATACCAAGGTCGACGAGGTTCCCTTCGATTTCTCGCGCCGTCGCCTGAGCGTAGTTGCCGGCGACGCCCAAGGCAAAACCCAGATGGTTACCAAGGGCGCTGCCGAGGAAATGCTCGAGATCTGCTCCTTTGTCGAGGTCGATGGCATCGCTCAGCCGCTCACCGACGAGAAGCTCGCCCAGATTCGCAAGCAGGTCGCCGGGCTCAACGCCGAGGGCCTGCGCGTGATTGCCGTGGCGCAGAAGACCGATCCGCGCTGCGTGGGCGAATTTGGCATCGCCGACGAGTGCGACATGGTGCTGATGGGCTTTTTGGCCTTCCTCGATCCGCCCAAGGCGAGTGCCGCGGGCGCCGTCGCCACCCTCGAGGCCAAGGGCGTGGCGGTCAAGGTCCTGACCGGCGACAACGATCGCGTCGCCGCCACCGTCTGCGAGCAGATCGGTATCGACGCGAGCGATGTCTTGCTGGGCTCCGAGATCGATGCGCTCGATGACGCCGAGCTTGCCGAGCGCGCCGAGCACACCCACCTCTTCGCCAAGCTCTCGCCGCTGCAGAAGGCGCGTCTGGTGCGCGTCATGCGCGAGCTGCTCGGTCACACCGTGGGCTTTATGGGCGACGGCATCAACGACGCCGCCGCCATGCGCGCGAGCGACTGCGGCATCTCGGTCGATTCGGCCGTCGACATCGCCAAGGAATCCGCCGATATCATCTTGCTTCAGAAGGACCTGGGCGTGCTCGAGCGCGGCATCATCGAAGGCCGCCGCACCTACGGCAACCTGCTCAAGTACCTCAAGACCACGGTGAGCTCCAACTTTGGCAACGTACTGTCCGTGACCGTCGCGAGCCTGTTCCTGCCGTTTTTGCCCATGAGCGCCCTGCAGCTGGTGTTGCTGTCGCTGGTCTACGAGATCGTGTGTATCGCGCTGCCGTGGGACACCGTCGATGACGCCTGGACCGCCCGTCCGCGCGCCTGGGACGCCGCGTCCATTAAGGGCTTTATGCTCGAGTTGGGTCCCGTGAGCTCGCTGTTTGACATCGTAACCTTCGCCGCGCTCTTCTTTGTGGTGTGCCCTGCCACCGTAGGCGCAAGCTGGTCCGAGCTCGCCGGGACGGGCAACGCCGCAGGCATGGCGGCCTTTGCGACGCTCTTCCAGAGCGGCTGGTTTGTCGAGTCCATGTGGTCGCAGACGCTCGTGATCCACATGCCGCGCTCCCCGCGCCTGCCGAGCCCGCGCGACCACGCCGCGCCCGCGCTGTGCGTTCTCACCGTGCTGGGCCTGGCGCTCGTCACCTGGCTGCCGGCAAGCCCCATCGCCGATGCGCTCGGCCTTACGACGCTGCCCACGAGCTTTTTCGCGCTGCTCATCGGCATCGTCGCCGCCTACATCGCGCTCACCCAGCTGGCAAAGCGCCGCTACATTGCCCGCCACGGCGAGCTACTGTAGCGCCCGAATTGTGGCGCGCGACCCATCAGGCGGTCAAAAAGTCCCGTCTCAAGTTAAACCACTCATTTAAGCACGTCCCCAATGAGTGCGGCGGAATGGCTCCCCTTGACAGCTTAAAGCCGTCATGCAGGAACCATTCCGTCGCAGCCTTATGAAAGGGACTGGGTTGTAAATGTTGGAGAAGAGCCGTTAGCGCCCAGGGGTCAGGATCACCAGGGCGTCGTGCTCAAAGGGATGCTGAGCCACGCGCACGGTGCCGTCACCGTTGTCGCGAACGGGCAGCTTGGCGACGCGCTTGTCTTCCATGTCGAGGACCGTCGCCGTCCAGCCACGCGCGCCGTCGAGCTTAAACTTGAGCGCCGTGGTGCGCGGCAGGTACGTGACGACGCGATCGCCAACGCGCGCCACACGAATGGCCTCGCGCGCGTCATCGAGGAGCTCCTGCGCCGGAACCACGGCAAGTGCGTCGTCGCCAGCCGTAGCACCCAGGCCGGCAAGCACATGCTCGATCGCGCCAAAGTCCCAAACGCCCGCAAACTGCAGACACTCCTGCCAGCGGAACGGCATATCGAAGCCCTCGCCCAACACCGAGCCCTGGCTCTTGCTAGTCTGCCAGTTCCAAACACCGTGCGCGCCATAGGTCACACCCGCGCTGGCGCCGGCAAGAATCGACGACCATACGCTCGCGCGGCAATCCTGCGCGGTGAAGCGCCAGTACACATTGCGCGACGCACCCATCTGCTCGTAACAAGGCTCAGAGTTGACCATCGGCTTTTTAGGGTAGTTGGCGATAAAGTCCTGCGGCAGACGCCATGCCTCGGGCTGGCCCTCGTAGTTGTGGCCGGGCTGGAACATATAAAAGTCCAGACGGTCCAGATACTGCGCCGGAATGGTGCGATTGGCGCGGTTGATATGCATGGTGCGCAGCGCCTCGGGCGCGCGCTTGACGACCTCGTCGAGCGCGTCCTCGTAATAGGCGATCGCCTCGTCGCCGGCAAAGTCGGTATCGCCCGTCACCACGTAGACGGGGTTGAACTCGCCCAGGTTCTCGACGACGCGGGCAACGTGGACGCGAACCTCCTCACGCGGCATAACCTCGGCGCCGCAACGCTCGGCGATCTTGGCACCCCAGGTACCGGGCACGTAGTTGCACCACATAAGCACGAGCGCCGGACGGATGCCGTGCTCGACGGCAGCACGGCACATGGCGGCGGCGCGGTCCCAATATGCCTGGTTGGGACGGGACCAATCAAAGTGCACGCCGTCCTCGCTGGCATAGGGCCAAATGCCCAGGTCGGGGCAGCAGCGGTCCCACTGCGGCAGCGTGTTGATCTGCAGCACATTCATGCCCTGCTCGGCACGGCGGGTCAGGTAGTAGTTCCAGTCATCCTCGGCAATGCTCGTAAATGCGCTCCAGCACGTATCGGCAAACCAGAAGAACGGTTTGCCCTCGCACAAAAAGCCATCCTGGCGACCGTTGACGGTCAGCTTTCCCAAACTCATCTGCATGTCCTTTCGTTTGATAAAGGATTTGCGAACCGCCGAGGGCTTTCGCGGTAACCCCGCGCGAAAGCCCCCGCCGCTTGGCAAACCATCGCGGGCGAATACCGTCCGCCCCATCAGTCTACCTTGCAAGAAGGGCCCCGCCGGGCTTACGCCTGACGGGGCCCTGTCGTGTAGGTGAGGTCATATGTGACCGAACGGTTTGGCCTTAGGCCTCCATCTCGGCGAGTTCCTCCTTGGAGAAGCCGCAGGCAAAGACGACGGCAGCGGCGATGACAAAGGAGATTGCCATACCAACAATAGCCCAGACGGTGTTCATCTGGCCACCCTGCAGGTAGTTGGTGAAGACCAGGAAGTTGGAGGCACCGCCTGCGAGGTAGTAGGTAACACCCATGAGGCCGGAGAACACAGCGCCGATAGCACCGCCGATGAACATGCCAAACATGGTGCGACGGAAGCGCATGAGGATGCCGAAGAGCGCGGGCTCGGTGACGCCGCCGGCGATGGCGGAGATGACGTAACCGATGGCGAGAGACTTCTCGTCGGGGTTCTTCATCTTGAGGAAGGCACCGAAGGCGCAGCCCCAGACAGCGGCCATAGCGCAGTTGGTGGAAACGAAGACGAAGGGATCGTAACCGGCAGCGATGATCTGAACCTGGGCGAGCAGGATGACGGGCATGTGCATGCCGCAGACCACGAAGAGCTGCCAGAAGGCGCCGAGGATGGCCATGACGATCAGGATGCCGATGCCGCCAAGGTCAGCAAGGCCGAAGAGGGCGTTGGCGATCAGCGTACCGATCTCGTTGCCGATCGGAGCGAGGACGATGAAGGCGATGGGGATGGTGACGATCATGGTGCAGAACGGCGTGAAGACCGTGGAGAGCACGTCGGGCATGACCTTCTTAAAGAACTTCTCGATGAAGTAGAGGACGGGCACCGAAAGGATGATCGGCAGGACGGACTGCTGATAGTTGGCAGCGGCGATCTGGATGCCGTAGACGGAGATGATTCCGCCGCCCTCCTGGGTGGCGACGCTCACCACGGAAGGAGCCATGAGGGCGCCACCGAGCAGCATGCCGAGCACCGGGCTGGCGCCGAGCTTCTTAGCCGCGGCATAACCCAGGTAGATGGGGATAAAGGTGAACGTGGCCTCGTACAGCGTGGTGTAGAGGAACGTATAGGTCGGGTCGTCGGCCGAGAGCACACCGAGCATGGTGGGGCCGAGGACGGCCGCGATGGTACGGAACAGACCGCCGGCCATGAGCAGCGGGATGAGCTGGGTCATGGAGCCCGACAGATAGTCGAGGATGATATTGGGCAGGTTCTTGAGCTCGAACTTCTCCTTGGGAGCATCGAGGTTCTCGTTGACGGCCTCACCCTGCTTGACACCGGAGATGGCGACGAACTCGGCGAGCACCTTGGGCACGTTCTGGCCGATGATGACCTGGAGCTGGCTGCCGGCAAACTGGCAACCCAGAACACCCTTGACCTTCTTGATCTTCTCCACGTCGGCCTTGCTGTTATCCTTGAGCGTCAGACGCAGGCGCGTCATGCAGTTGGTGGCAACGGAAACATTCTCCGCACCGCCCACGAGCTCGAGGACATCGGTGGCAATCTGCTTGTTATCTACTGCCATGGGACCCCTCCCCATATCTTCGTGTGCCAGCCCCCTTGGGCTTAGGCACGCCTTTGGCCCGGCGACTATAACCCCTTACGGTTGCCGGACCCTTGGATACGCTTTTGTAAACAAGGTGTTTACTGAACGTTTACGGGCTTTAGTTTACACGGAGCGCCGAATTTATGGCAATTTTGCCGTCTACAGTCCGGTGAACGGTAGGAAATCGGGGGTGAACGTATTTGAATGGCGGGAGATGGTCTCTTTGACCCTCTATTGATATATAGCCATTTACGTGGGATTTTATTTTGATGAACACCTCACTGATCTGTTAACTCATCAACAGAATCCCTGCTAGAAGCTAGTAAACATACGTTTAGTAGTTCACGACGTGTTCAATTTTGCCGTTTACCGAGTTCATCTGGTTATTCTTCAATTCTAGATTACACTAAACATGTTTAGTTTGTATTGCCGCAGATGCCAGGCATTCGCGGCGCAAGGGAGGCAGCTCATGGAACTCAAATTGTGTACCTACGCAACCGTCACCACCTTGGGCGACTTTGGCCCCTGGATCAGCAAGGTCGTACTCGACCTGCCCTGCACCGTGCGCGCCAACGACATCGACGCGAACACCTTCCATATATATGTAGAGCGTCACGAGCGCTCGGGCGATGTTCTGATGCGCAAGGAACGCGGCGCCGACCATGCCGCGCCCTCCGTGGGTTACATCGACATTCTCGCCGCATATCCGTGCGACGAGAACGGACGTAAGCTCGCCGTGGGCACCCATGTGGCGCTCGAGGTCGCCGAGCAGCGCCTGACCAAAAAGATCGAAGGCGGCGTCATGGGCTCGCGCATGCTCGATGACCAGTTGCACATCACGCAGCTCGCGGCTCTTCCCGGCAACGACGGCGACGATCCCACCTGCGGCCTGGTCTTCGACACCTGCCGTGGCGATATCTGCCCTGCGCTCAAAGGCTGGAGCAACGACACGCAAAAGACCGCCGTCGACGGTATCGCGCTCGAATACGGCTTCTTTGAGCCCAGCTTTAAGGCCGAGGACTCGGCATGCTTCAACCCCTTTGCGCCCGAGGCGACGGTCGTGCCCCAAAGGGCACCGCTCGTGGTGTATCTGCACGGCGCCGGCGAGGGCAAGGGCGCCACGCAAGGCGAAGGCGCTACGCGCGCCTATATCGGCAACCGCGTGACGGCCATTAGCCAGGCGCAGATCCAGCGCTACTTTGGCGGCTTTGCCTGGGTGCTCGTGCCGCAGTCGCCCACGTTTTGGATGGACAACGGCGTCGAACAACTCGGTCGCTCCAACCAGAGCATCTACTCCTCCGTGCTCAAGGCGCTTATCGACGAGTTTGTCGCCGAGCATGCCGACCGCATCGACACCGACCGCATCGTGGTCGCCGGTCTTTCCAACGGCGGCTTTATGACCCTGCGCCTGTGCGCCGACTACCCCGATTTCTTCGCCGCGGGCCTTCCCTGCTGCGCCCCGTGGTACAACGCCACGGACGAGGACGTGGCCGCGCTCGCCAAGACGCCGCTGTGGTTTACGCACTCCAAGGGCGACGAGCTTGTGTCACCGCAACAGACCGTGCTGCCGCTGTTCGCGCGCCTGCGCGGTGCCGGCGCCAACGTGCATCTCACCTACTTTAGCCATGTCGAGGACCTGACCGGCGTGTATCGCGAGGCCGACGGCTCGGCCAAGAAGACGTTCAACCACGGCGTGTGGATCCACCAGTTCAACGACCTGTGTTATCAAGACTTCGACGGGGGCAACGTACTCATCGACGGTGAGCCGGTGGGCTGCTGGGAGTGGTCGGCCAGGGTCGAACGGTAATCTGTCCCAGCGCGGGGGCCGGGGTTTAGCTTTGCAAACGTCCTCGGGCATGCATGGGCCGGCGCCTTGCGCTTCGCGCTGCGCCGCCCCATGCCCCCTGCGGAATGTTTGCAAAGCTAAACCCCGGTCCCCGCTGCGTTTCCATTGTCATTGGCCCTGGCCGGGCGCTTCCGGCGGACCGCCGGGTCGGTGGCGATGTGAGCGTGGGTCCCGTCTTGCCTTGCGTGTAACTGGCTGAATTGATTTTGATTGGAGCTGTTCCTATGTCCCAGAAGTTGACTCGGGTGATTGTTACCACTGATATGGAAGTCGATGATATGAACTCGCTTGTTCATTTGGCTCTGTATCTCAACTTGCTTGATGTTCAGGCTGTGGTGTATACGGCTTCGCAGTATCACTTTCTTGGGGATGGGGTTCATACGCTCGGCGAGGTGAATTCGCATTGGCGGACCAAAGGGCGGCGCTCTTATGAGTGGGCTGTTGTGCCTCATGAGCCCGATCCGCTGGCTGGCGAGCTTCGTGAGTATCGGCCGTTTCCCGAGCATTGGATTGAGAGTCTCTGGAGTAATGAATATGCCCAGGCTTGGCCGCAGTTGCAGGCAAATGCGGACGCCGCCGGTGAACCGCCGTTTCCCACGCCTGCCCAGATGATCGAGCGTACGTTTGTGGGAAATGTTGCCTTTGAGGGTGATGTGACTGAGGAAACTGAGGGGTCTCGCGTAATTGCGCAGGCGATTCTGGATGATGATCCGCGTACGTTATGGTTGCTCAGCTGGGGTGGTATGAATACGATCGTTCGCGCCCTCATGAGTATTGCCGAGCGCTATCGCGCCACGCCCGAGTGGCCCGCCGTGCAGCAGCAGGTCTATCAGAAGGTGCGCGTGATGGGCGTTGCCGATGGCGTGGGACAGGACAACTCGTGGCTCGACCATGGGCGCGAGCTCTTTCCCGAGCTCATCTTTTGGCGTACGCCCTATATGTATGGCAACTATTTCGACGCCAAAACAGCTCAGCCCGATACGCTGCCGCTGTTTAAGGCTCCCTGGCCCGAGCAGAATCTCACGCAGGGCAACGGCCCCCTCATGGCACGCTATATGCTCTATGGCGATGGTAAGGTCTACGAAAACGAACCCGAGCGCTTTCAGTTTGGCAAGCATGCCCGCCTGGATTGGGGCCTGGAAGGCATGCCCGCGGTGCAGTTTGAGCGCGGCGACTTTATGGCCGAAGGCGACAGCATGACCTATATTCCACTGCTGCCGTTTGGCCTGCGCGGCATCGACGACCGCGACTTCGATACGCTGCTGGGCCGCATGTTTCTTGATGGACACCCCGATGCGAGCGCGCCCGCCGGTTTTGCCTCCATCGGCACGCCCGCAGACGACAATCTCAATCCCTATCTGCGTGCCTATCAGGAAAACTTTGCCGCCCGCGCGCAATGGTGCGCCCATGATCCGGCCATCTGCTCGCATCCGGCACATGTTGTCGAGGTCACGGCCGACCGCAGCGCCGCAGCCGGCGAGCGCGTCGCCCTTGCGGCAACCATCGTCGATCCCGACGACAAGGGCTTCGATGCACATTGGGATGTGGCCGTAGACCCATCGAGCTATGCAGGCGTCCAGGATCTGTCGATGTGGCAAGGATGCACGGTGGACACCGCTTTCATCGTGCCCGCCGACGCGCAGCCCGGTGACCGCTTCGTACTCACGCTTACCGTGCAGACGCGCGCCGAGCGCCCCTGCAGCCGCTACGCCCAGGTCGCCGTGACTGTGGCATAGCAAGGGCGACGCCCACATTCGACAAAGAGTGTCCCCAGGCGCCAATGAACTGCCTCCCATTTCTTGGACACAAGAAATGGGAGGCTTTTTTATGGCTG
>NZ_QSBB01000046.1:0-11827 GCF_003465595.1 Collinsella sp. AF05-9 | reverse complement strand
TATTTATTCAGTCCAAGTTTCGGGGCGCAGTTCACAGGCACCTTTGTGGTGGTTTTTTCGTTCTAGTCGTTCTAGTAGTATTCATTCTTATCGACACCTACGAACACAAGGAGTCTGTCATGGCAGAGCTGCTTACCGCCGGAATCACCCGCGATCGCGCGTTCGAACTGCTCAACGAGCACAACAAGGACCCGTTCCACATCACCCACGGCGAGACGGTCGAGGGCACCATGCGCTACTTTGCGCGCGAGTTCGACCCCGAGAACGAGGAGTTTTGGGGCATCGTCGGTCTGCTGCACGACCTAGATTGGGAGGAGCATGAGGACGACCCCATGAACCACACCATCTATGCGGCCGAGATCCTTGAAGGCGAGGGCGCCTCTCCCGATCTCATTCGCGCCATTCAGACGCACACGTCGGACTTCAACACCTCGCTGCCCAAGCCCGAGCTGCAGATGGAAAAGATCCTGTTTGCCTGCGACGAGCTCACCGGCCTGATCGGTGCTGCCGTCATCATGCGTCCGAGTAAGAGCGTCATGGACTTTACGACCAAGTCGCTCAAGAAAAAGTTCAAGGACAAGCGCTTTGCCGCCGGCTGCTCGCGCGACGTGATTTCGCAGGGCGCCGAGATGTTGGGCTGGGAGCTCCCCGAGCTCTTTGACCGCACCATAGCGGCCATGCAGTCCTTCGCCCCCGACCGCGATACCTTCCAGGCCTAACCGCCCACGCCACCTAAAACCGCCACAAAGGGGACAGGCACCTTTGTGGTGGTTTTTGTTTGCGCGGGCGTTAGGGGCGGACCTGGCCGGTGCCTCGGAGCTTGTATTTGTAGGTGGTGAGGGCCTCGGCGGCAAAGGGGCCACGGGCGTGGAGCTTTTGGGTCGAGATGCCGATCTCGGCGCCCAAGCCAAACTCGCCGCCGTCGGTAAAGCGCGTGCTGGCGTTGGCGTACACGGCCGAGGCATCGACCGCGTCCAGGAAGCGCTCGCAAGCATCCGTATCCTCGGCAACGATGGCCTCGGAGTGCATCGTGCCGTAGCGATTGATGTGTGCGATGGCCTCGTCCTCGTTTGCCACGACCTTCACGCTCATCTCGAGCGCCAGGTACTCGCGACCCCAGTCCTCCTCAGTCGCGGCGACGTAGTCATCGCCCTCCACAAAGCCGGCATCGGCGCACGCGGCGCACGTGGCCTCGTCGCCGTGAATGAGCACGCCGTGGTCGTGCAGCACGGCAACGACCGCAGGCAAAAACACATTGGCCACAGCATGGTCGACCAGCAGCGACTCGGCGGCATTGCACACGCCTACACGCTGGGTCTTGGCATTAACGATAATATTGAGCGCTTTATCGAAGTCGGCGGATTCATGCACGTAGATGTGGCAGTTACCCGTGCCCGTCTCGATCACCGGAACGAGCGACTCGCGCACGCAGCGCTGGATCAGGCCCGCACCGCCACGCGGAATGAGCACATCGACGACGCCGCGGAGCTTCATGAGCTCGCCGGTGGCCTCGCGGTCGGTAGACTCGATCATCGACACGGCCTCGCGCGGGAAGCCCTTGGCCTCGAGCGCATCGGCCAGCAGCTCAGAAATCATGGCACACGAGTGATAGGCCAGCGAGCCGCCGCGCAGAATGCAGGCGTTGCCGGTGCGGATGCAGATGCCCGCGGCGTCGGCCGTCACGTTGGGGCGCGCCTCGTACACCATGGCGACCAGGCCCAACGGCACGCTCACGCGGGTGAGGTCCACGCCGCTTGCGAGCACGCGGTGGTCGAGCACGCGGCCGACAGGATCGGGCAGCTCGGCGAGCTTCTCCAGGCCGGCGGCCATACCCTCGACGCGCTCGGGCGTCAGCAGCAGACGGTCGAGGAGCCCCGCCGAGGTCCCCGCATCGCGCGCGGCGGACATATCGAGCTCGTTGGCGGCGACGATGGAGTCGACACCGTTGCGCAGTGCTGCGGCCATGGCGCGCACGGCCTCCTGGCGCTGCTCGTCGCTCGCCGTGGCAAGCGAGGCCGACGCTGCCTTAGCGGCAACGGCAAGATCGTGGACATACGTGGCCATATCGACCGACATGGGCGGCCCTTTCTCCTAGAAGTTTGCAACCATGGTAGCCGATTTGCGCATGGCCTCGCCCGCGGCGGTAGAATTGGTCAACCCGAAACACCGCAACGAACGGAAGACTCACATGGCCCTCATCACTTCGTACCACGTCCCCGGCCTGTATGTCGAGGACCACAGCATCGACGTCCCCCTCGACTGGCGCGGCCTGGAGCCGATGCTCCTGGCCGTCGGCAGCACCATGCGCCGCGGCGCTATACCGACACCCATCGCCGGCGCGCCCGAGAGCATCAAGCTCTTCTACCGTGTGGTTTGCGCACCCGACCGCATCAACGACGACCTGCCGCTCCTTCTCTTTTTGCAGGGTGGCCCCGGTGGCGAGAGCCCGCGTCCGCTGTCGCCCACAAGCGATGGCTGGATCGAAGAGGCCGTCAAGCATTTCCGCGTCGTGCTGCCCGACCAGCGCGGTACCGGGCGCAGCAGCTGTGTAGACGGGCGCACGATTGCCGCACTGGGCGAGCGCGCCGAGGCGGCAGGCTCCGATGCGGCCCGCTCGCAGGCGGACTTCCTCAAGCGTCACCTCGCCAGCTCCATCGTGCGCGATTTTGAGTACCTGCGCCTGGTGGGCTTTGGCGGCAAGCCCTGGGTCACACTCGGGCAGAGCTACGGCGGCTTTTTGACGTTGAGCTATCTGTCGCTCTTCCCCGAGGGCGTGGCGGCAAGCTTTACCTGCGGCGGCATTCCGCACGTGCCGGCGAGCGCCAGCGAGGTCTACGCGCACACCTTCCCGCGCATGGCCGCCAAGACGCAGCAGTATTACGACCGTTACCCCGCCGATGTCGAGCGCGTGGCAGCCCTGGCCGATGCGCTCGAGGCTCAGAAGCCCGTACTGCCCGACGGCTCGCCAATGACGGTCGAGCGCCTACAGCTCATGGGCAGCGACTTTGGCATGAAGCCGAGCTTTGAGCGCATGCATTGGATTATCGATCACGCGTTTGTTACAGGCGACGGTACGCTGAGCTGCGGCTCCTCGGTATCCGACAGCTTTTTGATGCGCGCCTTCGAGCGCACCAACACGCGCACGAATCCGCTGTACTGGACGCTGCAGGAGTTCATATACGCCGACGGTGACACTATGCCCATTGGCTGGGCCGCAGCTGAAGAGAAGGCACACCACGCCGAGTTCGACACCCTCGCGCGCCCGCTCATGTTTACCGGCGAGGCCATGTTCCCGTGGATGTTCGAGCAGATGCCCGAGCTCAAGCCCTTCAAGCCCGCCATGGACCTGCTGATGGAAGACACCAGCTGGGACAAGATCTATGACCCGCAGCGCCTGGCCTGCAACGAGGTGCCGCTCCAGGCCGCGGTGTACTTCGATGACATGTACGTCGATTCGAGTCTGCAGCTCGACACGCTCAGCCGCGTGGGCAACTCGCACGCCTGGGTAACCAACGAGTTCGAGCACGACGGCCTGCACGGCAGTGTGGTATTCAAGCACCTCTTCGACGAGTCCCTCAACCGCGGAGACCTGCGCCGAATCTTCTAGCAAAGGAGTGTCCCCACCTGCCGGCACAATAGAAACGTCCCCAAGTGCCGGAAAAGGAGAGGCAGCACTGCTGGCAAAACGAGCCGCAGCGCTGCCTCTCTTTATGCAAACACTATCAAGTTGTCCCTATGGATTGCGGGCTTCTCGGCTAGGTCTGCCAGTAGACGGTTGCCGGCAATCTGGTCCTGGCGGCGGCCGGCGGCAAGCTCCAGCACGTCCGAATCGGCCTCAGCGATACCGCGGGCGACAACCATGCCGCTCGGGTCGCACACGTCGAGCACATCGCCCTCGGCAAACTGGCCATCGACCTCGCGAATACCCACCGCGAGCAGCGACGATCCGCGGCTGACCAGCGCCTTCGCGGCGCCGTCATCGACCGTCACCGAGCCGTGCGCCTTGTCGCCCAGTGCAATCCACAACTTGCGCGGCGCAATGTCCAGGCGCTCCGCCGGCGGATCGAACAGCGTACCCACGCTCTCGCCGCGGGCCAGACGCACGAGCGCATCGGGCTCCTCGCCCGAGCAAATCACGCTTTGAATGCCCGCCGTCATGAGAATGCGGCTCGCGCGAATCTTGGTGATCATGCCGCCCGTACCCACCGATGTGGAAGAATCGCCCGCCGAGGCGATAATCTTGGCATCGATCTTATGCACGACCGGGATAAACTCGGCCGTCGGATCCTCATGCGGATTGGCGGTGTAGAGGCCATCGATGTCCGAGAGCGTCACGCACAGATCGGCAGAAACCAGGCAGCTCACAAGCGCCGCCAGCGTGTCGTTGTCGCCAAACTTGATCTCATCGACGGTGACGGTATCGTTCTCGTTGACGACCGGCACCACACCCAGCTCCACAAGGCGAAGCAGGGCGTCGCGCGCGTGCAGGTAGGACGTGCGGCGCGCCGTGTCGTGACGCGTGAGCAGCACGAGCGAGGTGAGCAGGTCGCGCGCATGGAACTCCTCGTCGTAGGCCGACGAGATGATGCACTGACCGGCCGAGGCGCAGGCCTGCAGGCTCGGCAGGTCACCGACCGGCTTGCGGTCGAAGCCCAACACGGGATAGCCACAGGCGATAGCGCCCGAGCTCACCACAACCAGACGCCAGCCGAGCTTGCGCAGCGCTGCGGCCTGATCGGCAAGTCCGCCGATAAAGGCGCGGTTGACCTTGCCATCGGCACCCACCACCGTGGACGAACCGATCTTTACCACCATCGTTTTATAAGAAGTCGTCATACGTCAAACCAATCAACTGTTCAGCGAACGGCCGAGCCGGCGGCCAGGGAAGCGTGACTCGCCCCTACCGCCCAAGGAATTAGTGAGCCCAGGGAAAGGCAGAGGCCGCGGCCATGTTCTTGCGCACGAGCTCGTCGCGCACCTGAGCCAGGCCCTGCTCCATACCCACCACATAGGTCTGCGGATACAGGAAGCGCTTGAAAGCTGCGTCCAGATGGTCGAGCGCCCAAGCACAGCGCTCGCGCGCGTCCTGGATGCTCTCACGCGGAGCCACCGCACTGCCATCGCGCACGATCGGCACCAGCAGCTCGCGATACTCAAGTTCGGACACGTCGGTCACCAGGGCGGCATCGTTCACGGCCACAAGGGTATTGCCGCGCGCGGCGCCCTCCCCTGCCAGATGGTCCTCGTCATAAATCATGTCGCAAACCGGGCCGCCAAAGCCGTCGTAATAGCGTCGTACGCGCTGCACGCCGGGGATCGTGCGCTTGTAGGGCTGCTCGGAAAGCTTCACCACCGGCGTCCACGGCTCCGCGTCGCTCGCACGACGGGCCGAAAGCTTGTACACGCCGCCCAGCGCAGGCTGATCGTAGCAGGTCGCGAGTTTGGTGCCCACGCCAAAGCTGTCGATGGGCGCGCCCTGGTCGAGCAGCGACTGAATCGTGTACTCATCCAAATCGTTAGAAACCGAGATCCCCACATAGGGCAGGCCCTCGGCATCAAAACGGCCGCGCACATACTTGGAGAGCTTGGCGAGGTCGCCGGAGTCGATGCGAATGGCCGACAGGCGCTCGCCCACCGCTTCCATCTCCTTGGCAACCGTAATGGCATGTTCACAGCCCTCGCGCACGTCATAGGTGTCGATGAGCAGCGTACAGTTCTTGGGGCTCGACTTGGCAAAGGCGCGGAAGGCCTCGAGCTCGGAATCGAAGCTCATCACCCAGCTGTGCGCATGCGTGCCAAAGACGGGAATACCGTAGCGGCGGCCGGCGAGCACATTGGACGTAGAGGAGCAGCCGGCAACGTAGCTCGCGCGCGCGACGGCCAAGCCGCCATCGGGACCCTGAGCGCGGCGCAGGCCAAACTCGGCAACGGGACGGCCGTCCGCCGCCAGCACCACGCGCGCCGTCTTGGTGGCGACAAGCGTCTGGAACCCAACGATGTTGAGCAGCGCCGTCTCAAGCAGCTGGCACTCCAGCGCGGGGCCGGTGACGCGAACCATGGGCTCGCGCGGAAAGACGAGCTCGCCCTCGGTCACGGCGTCGATGTTTACATGCGCACGAAAATCGCGCAGGTAGTCGAGGAATCCAGGCTTGAACATCGCGCCGCCGGCCGGGGCCTGGAGCGAGGCGAGGTAGTCGATGTCCTCGGGCGTAAAGCGCAGATTCTCGACCAGCTCGGGCAGTTCGGCGGTGCCGCACATGACGGCATAGGCGCTGCCAAAAGGATGGTCGCGGTAAAACGCGGTAAAACAACCCTGCTCATTGGCCTTGCCACTCTCCCACAGGCCCTGGGCCATAGTGAGCTCGTACAGATCGGTGAGCATTGCAATGTCGGTGGGATGCGAGATGTCGGTCAAAGCCATGGGGCGACCTTTCGGATGCGTTGTGCAGAGGTTGAGGGTTGGAAAAGGGCAGAGTGTTCGGGCATGGTACCCAGCGCGAATGGGCTAGAGCAGGCCCATGCTGGTCAGGATCGTGTAGCCCATAAAGATGACAAACGCGATGAGGGCAAGGACAATGATGATTTTTTGAGCCGGCGCCATGCCAGGGATCTCGTTCTCGCCCGTAGGCTCCTTGGAGGTAACCATGCGCTGGGCAAAGGTCATCTCGTCACGGCTCGGCTTGGGCTCGACGGACTTGGAACGAGCGACCTTTTTAGGCTGAGGTTTAGGTGCGGTGGGCGCGGGCTTCGCGGCGGCCTCCTCGGCCTTCGCACGCTCGGCACGCAGGGCGGCCAGCTCCTCACGCTCGCGGCGTGCCTCTTCTTGGGCCTCGCGACGAGCTTTCTCGGCGCGGAGCTCTTCCAACTCGGCGCGTTCCTCGGCAGACAGTGGTTGGGACTCAAGCTTGGCCATGGTACAGCCCTTTCTTTTAAAAAAAGCCGCCGACACAATGTCAGCGGCTTATCAAATCCAAGGGTGGAGACGAAGGGAGTCGAACCCTCGGCCTCTGCCATGCGACGGCAGCGCTCTCCCAACTGAGCTACGTCCCCAAGACAAGTTGATATTTTACCTACGGCTCGCCAACTGTCAACGCCCAATACCCAGTCTTTTTGGGACGCGGCTATTTTGACAACTTTTCGAGCAGGCGATCCTCTCGATGATTTTTTAATCCCCGTCCCAGAAAAATCATCGGCGAGCGCACTACTTTGCGCTGGTGAGGACGCCGGTGGTGTCGAACGCCGGGGTGAAGCTCTCGTCTACCGCTCCGCCTTCTTGCCAAAACATCGTCGTAAAGCCCAGGTCGTCGGCATGGTCGAGCACCTGCTCGTACTCCTCGCGCGTCACGGCGCGCGCCAGGTCGCCGCCTTGTTCGCGCATGAGGGCATTGGGCGTGTACTGGTTCATGACCGAGATCGGCACGTCGCCCACCGTCTGCCACACCAGGTCCAACACGCGGCACGAATCGTCCGCATGCCCCGGCAGCACCAGATGACGCACGATTATGCCGCGCTTCATGAGCCCGTCCCCGTCTACCAGCTCTCCCCCGCGGCGCTCAATTTCGCACGCCATCTGGGCCAGACCCGACACAGCCACGCGCGGGTAGTCCTTAATATGAGAGAGTGACTGCGCAAGCGCCGCATTGGCATACTTAAAGTCGGTAAGCCACACGTCGACCAAATCGCCGAGCGCCGCCACGGCACTCGCACGCTCATAACCGCTCGTGTTGTAGACGATTGGAATGACCAGTCCGCGCTCCCGAGCTGCGGCAATCGCGACCGGCAGCAGGTGAGCATAATGCGTCGCCGTCACCAGATTGATGTTATTGGCACCTTGGTCCTGCAGCTCCAGCATAATCTCGACCAGGCGCTCGGGCGAAATCTCAAGCCCAAAATTGCCCGTCGAGATCTCGTGGTTCTGGCAATAGATACATTTGAGCGAGCAGCCGCTAAAGAAGATCGTGCCCGAACCTGCCTCGCCCGAGATAGGCGGCTCCTCCCACATATGAAGCGCCGCGCGGGCCACCTTGAGCGTGTCATCGGCACCGCATACGCCGTGCGCACCCTCGTCGCGCACCGCACCGCAACGGCGCGGACACAAATGGCAGGCGGGCGAAAAAAGTTCGGTCAACGGCGTCGGCATAAAAACATGCTCCAAAACAACGATTCAGCAGCTCAAACGTAAAGGGACCAACCGCACAGACGGCTCGAGCCCAAGGCGCCGTAATCGTCCGACACGATTTTTGTAATGTCAAGACTGGAATCGACAAAGTGCCGCTTTATGATGTAGGTATTCCGCCCCCCGCGGAGCAACTGGGTGAACCGTCGCGTTTATTTAGGGAGCCCACACAGTCGTACCTAGTACAGGTATCCTTCGTTGTTAAGGACGCTGGAACAGTCGATGAGGGCACCCACCTGTTTTAGGTGGGTTCATTTTCGTAACGTGGGGGGTGGTTTTCATTTGCCGAAAACCACCATTACAGCCCATATGGATCCCCGCCGGTATCCCGACAAGCCATCGACAACATCCCAATATCTGGTAAGCGCGTGATTATCGCTGCATGCAATTCCATGCACCCCCCGTGGTCGAGTATCATGGTTCGGCTATGCCCTTTGCGCATGGCGTTCTTCTGACCTTTTCCTTCGACGCTTGGCGGTTTTTAGATTCATGGCTTCATCCCCGAGCTACATACCGTACCTATGCGTGGCAGCGGCGGCCTTTATCACGACCTTCCTCATGGTGCCCCTGGTCAAGCGCTTGGCAATTAAGCTCGACGCCGTCGACTATCCTTCTAAGCGCCGCATCAACACCAAGCCCATCCCGCGTTTGGGCGGAACGGCGGTGTTTTTGGGCCTGGTCGTTGCCTGTATTGTGCAAATCCTAGGCACCTGGCACCTAGGCTGGCCGCCCGTCCTGGTGCCGCACCCGCGCCTTCACATTAGCTATCCCATGCTGGCGCTCTCCTTTACCGTCATCTTTGCGACCGGCGCTATCGACGACGTCTTCCAGCTCAAGCCCAAGCAAAAGCTAGCCGGACAGGTCCTCGCCGCGCTTATCGCCTGTATCGGCGGCCTGCGGATCGGCGTCATCGTCAACCCGTTTGCCCCCGGCGAGATCATGCTCGGATGGCTCGCCTACCCCATCACCGTGATCTATCTGGTGGCATTCACCAACATCATTAACCTCATCGACGGCCTCGACGGCTTGGCCACGGGCATCTGCGGCATCGCGTCGTTCACCATGTTTTCGATGGCCGTTCTCTCGGGCCGCATCGACGCCGCCGCGCTCTCCATTGCGCTCTTTGGCGCTTGCCTGGCCTTTTTGCGCTACAACTTCAACCCCGCAAGCATCTTCTTGGGCGACTCGGGGTCGTTGCTTCTGGGCTTTGCACTGGGCTCCATCTCGCTGCTCAACGTGAGCCGCACCGCCGCGCTCACCTCGCTTATCATCCCGCTCATCGTTGCCGGCGTGCCCATCATCGACACGTTTAGCGCCATCGTGCGCCGCAAGCGCGCCCACATTAGCATCGGGCAGGCCGACAAGGGCCACATCCACCACCGCCTGATCCAAGAGGGCTACAACCAAAAGCAGGCAGTGCTCCTCATCTACGCCTGGTGCATCATGCTTTCGGCCGGCGCCGCCGCGATTAACCAGGTCGAGGTGCCCATGCGCGTGCTCATCTTTACCGTACTCGCCATTGGCTCGGCGGCCTTTGCCAAGCACCTGCACCTGTTTGAGCCCGTGCTGCGCCACCATTACAACAAGCGCACGCACGAGGACGAGCTCGTCACCCCCGACGATCCCGCCTTTAAGCAGGAGGAGCAGGCGGCAGAAGAACGCAGGGAGGAGCGCCACCACAGGCGCTAGGGTAAGCCGCCGAGGATGCGCCCAGGCGCCGCCGGCCAAACGCGCAGCCACGCCGCGCCCATCGCACATGCCGCCGCTCTCCCGCCCCTCGCGTACTTACGCCCCGACCCTCCAATAAACGCGTTATCATCTTGACCCATGAACATACGTTAGGAGCAATCATGCCAAACGAGAACAGCTACGAAGTCGCGCTGCAAAAGAGCAACGCCATTCGCGAGGGCCTGGCCAAAACGCCCGAGAAGTTCACCATGCTCACCGGCGACCGCCCCACCGGCCGTCTGCACCTGGGTCACTACTTCGGCACCCTCAAGGGCCGTGTTGAGCTGCAGAACATGGGCGCCAAGACCAACGTGCTCATCGCCGACTACCAAGTCATCACTGACCGCGATACGACCGAGCACATCCAGGACAACGTGTACAACATGGTCATGGACTACCTTGCCTGCGGCATCGACCCCGACAAGACCATGATCTACGCGCACTCCGCCGTGCCCGCCGCCAACCAGCTCATGCTGCCGTTCCTGTCGCTGGTCTCCGAGGCCGAGCTGGCGCGCAACCCCACGGTAAAGGCCGAGATGGAGGCCTCGGGCCACGAGCTCACCGGCCTTCTGCTCACCTACCCGGTGCACCAGGCCTGCGACATCCTGTTCTGCAAGGGCAACGTGGTGCCCGTCGGTCGCGACCAGCTGCCGCACATCGAGCTCACCCGCACCATCGCCCGCCGCTTTAACAACCGCTACGGCAAGGTGTTCCCCGAGGTCGAAGCGCTGCTTTCCGAGACCCCGCTACTGCCGGGCCTGGACGGTCGCAAGATGAGCAAGAGCTACGGCAACGCCATCAACATCTCGATGACCGCCGAGGAGACGGCCAAGCGCATCAAGAAGAGCCAGACCGACTCCGAGCGCATGATCACATTCGATCCCGAGAACCGCCCCGGCGTGTCCGGTCTGCTTTCGACGGCCGCCATCTGCACTGGCCGTTCCGAGGTCGAGATTGCCGAAGAGATTGGCATGGGCGGCTCCGGCCAGCTCAAGAAGTACGTGACCGAGGCCGTCAACGAGTACTTCGCGCCGATCCGCGAGCGTCGTCAGCGCTATGAGAACGATCTGGACTATGTGAAGGACGTGCTGCACGAGGGCAACCGTCGCGCCAACGAGATTGCCGAGCAGACCCTGGCCGAGGTTCAGGACGCCATGGGCATGGTGTACTAGGCAAAGCGCCTTCGCACAACATAGACGGTGAGGCTGAATCCTCACCGAAACAGGAACAGGCCCGCTGGCAGATAGTTGCCAGCGGGCCTGTTCCCGAAGTACACCGTTGAATCGCACAGAGGGGAGGAATGCGAATCAAACTCAACAGGGCAGGCTTTTTCATCGCCTATTGCCTGCTCCGTTGCTGAAAACAATATAGTTCACCGTGGTTTACTTTGCTGCGACAAACCGCTCCGCCATACCTTCTCCATAAGTTAACCTCGGTAAACCTGCCAAAACCACCACAAAGGGGATAGGCACCTTTGTGGTGGTTTAAGCCACGACAGAGCCGCTAGAGCCCTGCAGGCCAGCGACAGGCGGCCAAGTCGACGTGCATGTCGTCCTTAAACGCCACACCCTCCCCTAGCAAAAGCTCACGTTGAGCATCGGGACCGCCAAAAGCAAAACCATCGCATATGCGGCCATCGGCAAACACCACGCGGTGACAGGGAATCTCGCCGGGGCGCGGATTGCCATGCAGGGCATACCCCACGTACCGCGCACTTCGTGGACGTCCAGCAAGCAGCGCCACCTGACCATACGTGGCGACCATCCCCTCGGGAATCTGCTCGACCACCTCGTACACCCGCTCAAAAAAGCCCTCAGACGCCATTGCTCGCTCCCTTCCACCCGGAATAGCATAAACCACCACAAAGGTGCCTGTGAACTGCCTCCCATTTCTTGGACATCGGGAAATGGGAGGTTTTCCATG
>NZ_QSBB01000045.1:0-11969 GCF_003465595.1 Collinsella sp. AF05-9 | reverse complement strand
GGGCGGAGGCGGGGCATGCCCCGCCTCTTACACCACATCTCTGCGCGCTACCAATTTCACGCCTTGCCAAGGCTCAAAATGCCGTGTTTGATGGGTTAGATATATAGAATAATGTCGAATTGGTATTCTATCCTTACCAAATGTTATGAGACTACATTAACAGCAGTACTCACATTTGACGTTATTTGACCACGGGGTCATTCGAAAACCCCTCCCCACGCCGCCAACCCGCCCCATAGCCGTCAAAAACCTTTAACAACAGCCGCCGCACGTTTTGGCACCGGCTGATTGCCACTCACGGATCGGTACCCCACTATTACCGAACCAAAATCGAAGTCGCGTATCTCATAAAGCTGAAATGACGTACCCTCATCCCAATGAACGCTGATAAGAATGGCTTTCAAATGAGCAACGGCACGCATCAATACGCCCTTTTCGGGAGCGCCTTATTCAAATTCAATAAAACGGTCGTCCACGCTTCGGATCCGCGCAAGCAAATCGTTATCTGCAGCAGCGGTCCAGACATCCGTTATACAACGCTGGAAGAATGGGAGAAAGCTGGCGATTCTTTCGATAGACGGGCGCAGATCGAAGATATCGTCACCAGCGCAAGCCCAGCGCGCGACAAACTCGAGCTCTTCCGCAATCTCTTTTCTGGCCGCAAAGATGTCTACGCTCATGGGTACCGCAGAAAAGACGGAGGAATTGGCTATACGCCCGCCTGCGCAAATGAGTGGAAGTCAGGCATTTGCCCCAAAGCAAGCCACCAGAGAGTCAAATGCACGGAATGCAGCAGCCGCGTCTTCCCCGAGTTGAGCGATGCCGCGATCATCTCCCATTTCAAGGGCAGTGACGACAGACTCCGAGACGTCATAGGTCAATATGTTCTCGATAATGACAGCAACACAAAAGTCCTGGTCATCGACTTTGACGGAGCCGATTGGAAAGAAGCGACAAACGCCATTCGGCTTGTCGCAAAAAACTATGGAATCGATGCTGCAGTCGAGCGATCGAGATCAGGTAACGGCGCTCATGTCTGGTTTTTCTTCCTAGAGCTCACCCGCGCAAAGACCGCACGAGATTTTGGAAGCGGCCTTATCACCGAAGCGGCGATACTGAACAAGACAATCACCTTCAAAGCATTTGACCGAATGCTGCCCGCGCAGTCCACCATTCCTGAGGGCGGCTTTGGAAATCTTATAGCGCTGCCTTTTCAAGGAAAAGCGCAGCGAAAAGGGAACAGCGTATTTGTTGACGAGCAATTTGAGCCCTTTCCCGATCAATGGCTTTACCTTGCGCAAATCCAGTTAATCCCGCGCGTGACGGTGCAAAATCTGATCGAGAGCATCGAAAATAGGTCACATGGAATAGCAGCTGTTGCGGCGGCAAACACCGGTGTGCCACATTCCCAGAGACTGCGAAAGCGGCTTCCGCTCACACCGCGGGACTTCCCGTCATCGCTGTCCGTCACGCAGGCCGATATGCTCTATATCCCCGAAAAATCTCTGAGTCCCGCAGCTCAAATGGAAGTCCGCAGGCTTGCAACATTTGCCAACCCAGAATTCTTCCGCGCACAATCTATGCATCAATCGGTATTCGGCAAACCGCGGTTCATAGACCTCAGCGAACTTAGAGATGGCTACGTCGCGATTCCCAGAGGCTGCAAGGTTCAACTTGAGCGGCTGCTTCAAGAAGCCGGCGTTTCTGCCCACTATTCAGACAAACGCAAGTCGAGCAATCCAATTGTGATGGCATTTAAAGGGACTCTTCGCCCTGAACAACAAATTGTCGCTGAACAGATGCTCGGCTATGAAGACGGGATCATGTCCGCACCGACGGGGTTCGGCAAAACCGTCATCGGAGCTTATCTTATTGCTGCCATTGGTCTTCCAACGCTCGTCATCGT
Source organism: Collinsella sp. AF05-9 (assembly GCF_003465595.1). Taxonomy (NCBI): domain Bacteria; kingdom Bacillati; phylum Actinomycetota; class Coriobacteriia; order Coriobacteriales; family Coriobacteriaceae; genus Collinsella; species Collinsella sp. AF05-9. The sequence goes on along the minus strand of NZ_QSBB01000045.1, from coordinate 10,063 downwards.
TCCTAAAACTGCGCTCATTGCCCAATGGAAATCCCAACTCGAACGATTTCTCGACATCACGGACAACAGAGAGCCCGTCCGAACCCCAAAGGGACGAATCAGCAAAAGACAGCCTCCGCTCATTGGGCAAATCGGAGGAGGCAAGACCGCCATAAGCCGTCTCATCGACATTGCTTCATTCCAGTCGCTATCCGGCAAGGATCCCCAAACCGGCGAGTCATTAGCCAAGGAGTTCGTTCGCGATTACAGTCTCATCATCTGTGACGAATGCCACCATGCGGCCGCGCCACAGCTTGAGCTTGTCCTCAAGTCCGCTCCTGCCAAATATGTATATGGCCTTTCCGCAACGCCCGAGCGTTCGGACGGACTCACGCGGGCACTCTCGATGCTCTGCGGCCCGGTTCGCTATGTCGTCGATCCAAAAACGCAAGCAATCCAGCAGGGGATTCAGCGCATTGTTAGACCGCGTTTCACCGGAATTCGATTACCCACCTACGAACCAGGAGCATCCTTTAACCAAATTCTCGATCTCCTGTGTGTACACGCCGCGAGAAACGAAGCAATTATCGAGGACGCCCTCGAGGCCGCATCAAACGGCCGGCATCCGCTTGTGCTATCTAAAAGAAAAAAGCATGCCGAAGAGCTATGCAGGCTACTTCAAAGCCGTGGACACGAACCCATACTCTTAACCGGAGAAATCGACGCCAAAGAAAGAAAAGCAATACTGAAGAGTCTTCCCAGCTTTGAGCATGAGCATCGAATCATCGTCGCAACTGAAAGTCTTCTGGGCGAGGGCTTCGACCTGTCTTACCTTGACACTTTGCTCATTGCCACTCCAATATCTTGGGACGGCAGCATAACGCAGCAGGCAGGTAGGCTACACAGAAGCCACGAGGGCAAACAGCGGGTTGAGATATTCGACTATGTTGACCTGTCGATACCCATGTTCGCGCGCATGTACCAAAAGAGGCTCAAGACCTACGCCAAGCTGGGGTATGAAGTCTTTGCGGCAAACGACAACAGACAGGACGATCGAAATATCCTCGTTAGGTCGGCAAGAGCCGTGGAGGCTTTAGTGAATGACATCGAGAACGCATCGAAAAGCATTTTTATTGCCGCACCCTACGCGTCCGCCGCATGCCTTGAAAAGCTCGCCGCTGCACTCGCGGATGCCGCTACCCGTGGAATTGCCCTTGAGATTTCTATTGCTTCAACTCCACGCGATGACGTGAAAGCGATTTTTGCCGAGATGAACGTCAACTATCTCATCAAAGCCGAAGGACGCCTGTGCGCATCAGTGATTGACGAGGAAACTGTCTGGTACGGAGCTATTCCGTTGCTGGCTTTCCCAAAGAAAGAAGACTGCAGCATTCGTTTCAAAAGCAGCGAAGTCGCAGCCGAGCTTTTGAGCGAAATTCAGCGAAAAGTGGAACCGGAGGCCGCGGCGACGAACGGGGTACCCCCAGCAGCTGCGGTTAAATAGGGACTGTTTTTGACTTATTAGCCGTCAATCAATCCCTATTCCACCGCAACTTAGAAATCGGCAATCAGCCCTGCGGGCCCTGGAACAGCTCCTCATGCGAGCCCATTCTGACCAGCCGGATCACAGGATTAGTCTTATGCGGTAAGTAGAGAACGACCACGTCGACCAAGCCACCGGATAGGTGGAAATCGATGTGGCCGTTGTAGTTTCCGCCCGGGTTTGAAAGCTCATGGGCGCCATATTCCGCGGGAAGCGAGCCGTGAGCTGCAAGCTCTGCGACTGCCGCCTTAAACTCACTCTTTAGCTGCGGATGCATGCGCATCGTTCGTTTGTAGTCCGCCTTAAATTGAGCCTCGACTTTAATCTCGAACATCGCTATTCCTCATCGAGGAATGACATAAGCTCATCAGCGTTGTTGAATGACGGGCTATCGTCCGGCAGAATCCCCAACTCATGAGCTTCGGCGATCACCATGGCACGCCTCGTTGCCTCGTTGGGCACCTCCGCCCTTCCTACGATCTCAAAAGGAATCTTTCGTTGATTTACCAACTGCCGAACAGCAAGGTTGAGATACGAATTGAGACTCAGACCAACCGTATCCAAGAACTCAGTCGCCTGTTCCTTGAGCCCCTCTTCGATGCGAACCGTCGTAGGCTTAACCGTTGCAGTAGACATACGCGACCTCCTCGCCTCGTCTTTTGCATCAGTATACCCAGTTTAGATGGCATACTGATGTTAAATAGCATCAGTATGCCGTTCACATTGCTATAACAACAGTCACAGCACCCTACATCAGCCCGCTCAGGGCGATGTCGACGGCTTCGTTGAGGTCGTCGGTAATGTGTACTAGATCCGGATCGAGCGGGCTGATCATACCGGCGTCCATCACCGGGCCGTTGAGCCAGTCGAACAGGCCCTGCCAGTACTCGCTGCCCACCAGCACAAGCGGCATGCGCTTGACCTTGTGCGTCTGCACCAGCGTGAGCACCTCGAACATCTCGTCGAGCGTACCAAAACCTCCGGGAAACACGATGGCGCCCGAGCTGTATTTGACGAACATGGTCTTGCGCACAAAGAAGTAACGGAAGTCCATGCCGAGGTTCACATATTTGTTGAGCCCGTGCTCGTGCGGAAGCTCGATACCCAAGCCGACCGACTTGCCATTGACACTCGCCGCTCCCCTGTTGGCCGCCTCCATAACGCCAGGGCCGCCACCGGTGATAACCGCCACGCCGCGCTGCGCAATCTTGCGACCGACCGTGCGCGCCGCCTTGTAGAGCGGATCGATCTTGGGCGTGCGGGCGCTACCGAAGATGGTCACCGCAGGCCCGAGCTCGGCAAGCGCGCCAAAGCCATCGACAAACTCGGCTTGAATGCGCAGCACACGCCACGGGTCGGCGTGCAACCAATCGGTCGACTCCTCGGGCGCCAGCAGGTTGGCGTAGGTGTTGTCCTTAGGAATCATGGGGCCGCGCATAACCACGGGGCCGCGGCGGTACGTCTCGTCGTAGGCAGGCTCGCCCTCGACGTTCTCATTCTTAATCATGGGTACTCCTATCGAGAAAAAGAAAAGCGGGCGGGGTCGACGCCATGCGCCAAACACCCGCCCGAACATCAACTATTCGGTATGGTACCCACGATGCATCATGCGTTTGCAAGGCATCGGTCAGCGGTCGCGCAGCCGGCGTCAGCGAATGTGACGAGCGGCTGCCGCTCAGCCTTTGCCGTTGCCCACGCTCTGTAAGCGTGCCTGTCGCCCTTAGTAATCCACCGCGGCAGGACTATTCATCCAATCGCTCACGAATGCGCCGTAACGGCCCTCGATAATGGCCTGACGCGCCTGCTTCATAAGATTGAGCAGGTAGTAGATGTTGTGCATCGAGAGCAAAATACCGCCGAGCATCTCCTTCTGCGTGACCATGTGGCGAATAAGCGCTCGGCTGTAGCCGCCCGTGCACACCGGACAGGTGCAGGTGGGATCGATGGGGCCGTCGTCGTGCGCAAAGCGGGCGTTGCGGAAGTTGAGGCGACCCTCGCTCGAAAACGCCGTGCCCATGCGACCGGTACGCGTCGGCAGCACGCAGTCGAACATGTCGATGCCCACGCCCACGCCGCGCACGAGGGTGGTGGGGTTGCCGACGCCCATCAGGTAGCGCGGCTTGTGCTTGGGCATGTACTCGCTCGCGAGCGGCGCCAGCGTCTCGAACATGGTCTCGTGATCCTCGCCCACCGAGTAGCCGCCGATGCCATAACCCGGAAAATCGCCGCACTCCTCCAGATGGCGCAGCGAGCGCAGGCGCAGATCCAGGTGCATGCCGCCCTGAACGATGCCAAAGAGCGCCTGGTCATCGCGGGTATGCGCCTTATAGCAGCGCTCGGCCCACATACTCGACAGCTCAACGGCGCGTTCAACGTAGGCGCGCGTGGCGGGATAGCCCGGGCACTGGTCGAGCTGCATGCAGATGTCGGAGCCAAGCTTCATGGCGATTTCCATGTTGTCCTCGGGCGTCCAGAACACGTGGCGGCCGTCGTAATCGTTGACGATAAAGCGCACGCCCTCGTCGGTGAGCTTGACGGCATCGTTGTGGCTAAACACCTGGAAGCCGCCCGAGTCGGTGAGGATGGGACCATGCCAGTTCATAAACTTGTGCAGTCCGCCTAGCTCGGCGATGGTGTCCTCGCCGGGGCGCATGGACAGGTGATAGGTATTGGCAAGCACGATCTGGGCGCCGAGCTGCTTGACGGTCTCGGTGGGAATGCCCTTGACGTTTGCCTTGGTGCCCACGGGCATAAAGATCGGCGTCTCGATATCACCGTGCGGGGTGTGCAGAACGCCGGCACGCGCGTGCGTCGTCGGGTCCTCGGCGAACAGGTCGAATTTAAAGAGGCTTTGGTCCATAAACTGGAACTCCTTGGTTGCGGTTCATACGCAACCCATTATACGAGCAACCCGCAAGAAGCACCGACTCGACAGAAACTAGTGCAAAGGGGACAGCAAACGAGCGTGGATTTTCGGATGCCCCCCTCACGAGAGTGGATAATCTCCCACTTTTGCCCGAAACACAAACCGAAAACGGGAGATTATCCACTCTCATGCGGCGGGTACTCATTTAAGTACGTCCCCAATGAGTGGAGCTATTTACCAGCCACGCCAACGCCGATGTTTTGGCAACGCCGATGTCTTGGAAATGTCAGCGAGCGGTCGCCAGAGCGAACAAATTGGCATGAAAAGAGGGCGGCATAGACCTTCTGGTCATGCCGTCCTCTTTGAATGACAAGTTGTCGCTCTGGCGACCGCGCAGCGTCGAGCCGTTACGCGGTTTGGTAAAACCGCGTAACCCTACGGACGCTGGCCCATGCCGCCCTCGAGGGTGACGGTCTCGCCGTTCATGTACTTAAAGTCGGGGCCGCAAAGCTGAACGACCACGCGGCCGATCTCCTTCTCGACGTCGCCGTAGTGGCCCGCCGGCGGCATGTGGACGTTGGCCTTGAACGCCTCGGGATAGGCATCCTGGAAGTTCTCGAGCGCAGCAGTCCAGGCAAGCGGGCAAACGATGTTGACGTTGATGCCGTCCTTGCCCCACTCGTTGGCGGCGACGCGAGTCAGGCCGCGGATGCCCTCCTTGGCGGCAGCATAGCTGCACTGGCCATAGTTGCCAAACAGGCCGGCGCCCGAAGCAAAGTTGACCACGGAACCCTTAGTCTCCTTCAGGTGCGGATAGGCCTTCTGCATGTACAGGTAGGTGGCATACAAGCCGGAGTAAATGGCCAGGTTGAACTGGTCCATAGTGTGGTCGGCGATGGTCACACCCGAGGCGCTGGCCTGAGCGTTGTTAACGACGGCGTCGATGCGACCGAACTCCTCAATCGCCTTGTCGATAACGTTCTGCACGACGGCCTCGTTGTCCTGGCCGGCGGAGACATCGGCCTGAACAGGCAAAACTTTGACGCCGTACTCAGCCTCAAGAGACTCCTTGGCAGCCTCGAGCTTGGCAACGTTACGACCGGTGATGACGAGGTTTGCGCCCTCCTTGGCAAAAGCGATATCGATGCCGTAGCCGATGGATCCAGCGGAGCCGTCCTTGAGCGTGGCCTTGCCGCCGCCGGTAACGATCACGGTCTTACCAGTGAAAAGTCCCATACGAAGTCCTTTCAAATCGCGACGGGCCCGCCCGTCGACTGCGCGCATCCAACTTCACGCGCCAAAAGCTGAAATGCAACTTTAGCGTGTTCAAGTGAATAGAAAAGGCCTCGGTAGGCGAACGGCATAACGTCTTTCGGCGAAGGGATTGTCAAGTACAAACTGGATAAAGTGGCCGAATTTTTGCTATCGACACGAGCCATCGAACACGTTTTGGAACTTTGCTGCGGCGCGCGGGATGTCGGCGCGAGACTTTATCATAGGGTGACGAACAACGATGAGGAGCACATGCCTATGACAGACGAGCTGGACCCCCAGACTCAACAGCATATTGATGATTCAGCAGACGTCGCCGCAGATACTGACGCTGCGACCTGCAATGATACCGACATCGACGACGCCACTCTGGATAACGGCGCTGCGACGGAAATCCCTGCGGCCGAAGATGCCGACGAGCAAAACGACGATTCGGCCGCTCAGGACGACGCCCCCGAAAAGGACGCCGCTCCGCAAGCAGCGGGCCCCATCGAGGTGTCTTCGGAAGAAGAGCTCGACGCCGTCATGGACTCCATGATGGATGCCGTCAAAGCGATGAAGGATGCTGTCGCCGATGCCGACGTTGACGCCGAAGAGGAAGAGGCTGCCGAGGCCGCCTCGACCTTTGTACCCGGCGAGACCCCGGTTGCCGACCAGGGCAGCACCATGCCCTCGTTCCTGCAACTCGAGCACCCCACGATCGGCACCGACGCGGTCGACCCGCACGCAGCGGGCTTTTCCGTGATCGAAGGCGGCACCGGCAATATCGCCACGCCGCAGACTGCCGATACGAATGCCGCCGAAGCCGCGCACCCGACCACCACGCATGCCCCCGCCACGAGCCGCGACCTGGGGAGCGCCGTCTCAAACACCGCTAACGCCGTGGGCACTTTTATCGCCCAGGGCGCGTCGGCCATGCGCGAGATGAACGCCGCGAAAAAGGCACTTGCCGATGCCCGCGCCCACCTGGCCGAACTTGAGCAGCGCATTGCCGATCAGGCCGAGGAACTCGAGACGCGCCAGGATATCGCAGGCCGCTACGACCAGATCGTCGCCGACCAGCGTCAGGCGATCGCCACAGCGCAAAAGACCGCTGCGGCAGCCGAGATTGACCGTGATGCCCACGCCGCCAAAGCGACAGAGCTCAATGGTCAGCTCGAACAAATGAAGACAGAGGATGACGCGACTGAGCTCCGCCTGAAGGCCGCGCTCGACGCCGTGGAGGCCCGCGAGGCGAGCTCTCGCGAGACCGGCAACCGCCTCGTTCGACGTCTTGAGGATTCCAAGCGCATCCGCGACAAGGTGAAGGCCGAGCGAGACGCCGGCATTGCGGCCGCACAACAAACCGTCGACGCCACGCGCGCCCAGCTCGAGACGCTGCGCCATGAGTATGCCGAGCTGCAACGCAATCCCTCGGCAAATCCCGCCAACTATACGGTGCGCACCAGCGAGCTCTCGATGCAGATTTCCGACACGGCAGATGCCCTGCGTAAAGCCGAAGAAGATGTCCCGCGCATCACCGCCGACCTTGAGCACTCGCTTGCCGCAGCCGAGCAGGCCGTCGAGCAGGCTCAAGCCCCTATCGCCGACGCAAAACGCGCGCACCAAGCCGTGACGACCGAAGCCGATGCCGCGCGCGACGAGCTGCAGACGGCGAAGACAGCCGCCGCGACTCGTCAGCGCGAACTGCGCGAGAAGATCACTGCCGAGGACAAGGCACGCCGCGACCAGGAGCAGAGCATCGCCAACGCCCAAGCAGATGCCGCACATGCGCAGTCGATCATCGAACAGGCGACCGAAGTGCACGACCACCCAGAGATCACTGAGTCGCTTGCAGGATCCTTGGCCCGAGACAAAGCCGAACACGCCGAGACCGAGCGAGAAGTCACCCAGCTCGAGGCCACCGAGGACGCGGTGCGCGAACGTACCCGCGACTCACGCATCAAATTCACCGGCGCCATCGTCTGCATTGTCGCCGTAGTCCTCGTGATCATCCTCATCTGGCTGTTCGCGAGCAAGTAAGCCAGCTGCCAAGCAAGTAGTCATTGGGGACATTCTTAAACGACTAGTCAAACAAGAACGTCCCCAACGACTAGCCCAATGACGAGAGTGGATAATCTCCCACTTTGAGCCCCCAAGCAGGCCAAAAACGGGAGATTATCCACTCTCATTCTGCAGGCACTCATTTAAGTACGTCCCCAATGAGTGCCCCAAACGGCTAGTCCGGACCAAGGCGACGCCGATGTCTTGGCAACGCCAGCGAGCGGGTCGCATTTGAGACAAGGTGACGTGAAACGAAAGGGCGCTGACCTTCTGGTCGCGCCCTTGAAGTTGAACGTCAGATTGTCCAAATGCGGCCCGCACAGCGTCGGCCGGTCCGCCGTTCGGTAGAACGGCGGAACCCCCGATTGCCGCTTAGGGGCGTTTGCAGCGTCAACTGGTTACGCGGTTCGTAGAACCGCGTAACTAACAAATGAGCATCGCGTCGCCAAAGCTGAAGAAGCGGTAGCGCTCCTCGATGGCGGCGGCGTAGGCATCCATGATCTGGTCGCGGGTGGCAAGCGCGCTCACGAGCATCATGAGCGTGGAGCGCGGCACGTGGAAGTTCGTGATCAGCGCGTCGACCACGTGATAGGTCGAGCCGGGCATGAGGTAGAGCTGCGTCGTGGCGTTCTCGCGCACCACGATGTCACCGCGGCCGAGCGTGTCGGCGCCGTCCTCGCGGCCTTCAAAATAGCGCGCCGTCACAGCCGGATCGGACACCGGAGCATCGGCGTCAAACGCGCTCTCGAGCGAGCGCACCGCCGTGGTACCGACAGCAATCACACGATGGCCCTCGGCCTTCGCCTTATGCACGGCGTCGACAACCTCCTGCGACACGTGGTAGCGCTCGGTGTGCATCACATGCTGCGTGGGATCGTCCTCCTCCACCAGACGGAAGGTATCGATGCCCACCTCGAGTTCGACGGCGGCAAACTTGGCACCCTTGGCCTCGATGGCAGCCATAAGCTCGGGCGTAAAGTGCAGACCCGCCGTGGGAGCGGCAGCCGAGTGCTCCTCCTTCATGGCGTAGACGGTCTGGTACTTCTCGGGGTCGCCCTCGTAATCGGTAATGTAGGGCGGCAGCGGCACGTGGCCGGCAGCATGGATGGCCTCGTCGAGCGTGCACGGGTCGCCGGCGGCATTGCAACCGGCCGGCTCAAAGCGCACCAGACGGCCACCGCGGCTATCGGTGACAAAGTCGATGACCTCGGCCGTCAGCACCACGGGAGCCCCCTCGGGCGCATGGGCGCCACCGGCGCGATACTCAATCTGAGCACCGGGCTTCAGGCGCTTGCCCGGCTTGACCAGGCACTCCCACACATGGCCGAGCGGATCCACATCCTCACGGCGCTTGAGCAGCAGCGTCTCGACCACGCCACCCGAGCCGGCCTTGCGACCGATCAGGCGGGCCGGCATCACGCGCGTCTGGTTGATGACGAGCACATCGCCCGGCTCGATATAGTCGATGATGTCGCGGAAGATGCGGTGCTCAACGGTACCGCCGTGCTCCAGCGGCTTCCCCGCCTGGGAGCCTTTGCGATCCACCACCAGCAGGCGGCAGGAGTCGCGCGGCTCGGCAGGAGCCTGGGCGATCAGTTCCTCAGGAAGGTTGTAGTCAAAATCATCGGTACGCATAGACACGTCGGATACTCCTTATATAGCTAAAGTCCGCTCTACATCCTAGCAGGCTGACGTCCCAAACGAACTACTTTTTGGCGGCTTTGCGCTCGTCGCGGATGCGGGCGCGGTCCATGGCCGCCTCGACAGCAGAAAAGCGGCAGCCGCAGTAGTTCTGTCGATACATGCCCAGTTCGCGCGAACGGCGCGTAGCCTCGGGATAATACGGGCGAAAATCGCGAATCACCGGAGTGAGACCGCGGGCGGCAGCCAAACGCTCGAGCACGTCATTGCAGGTGTCGAACAACTGATACGGAGAGACAGCGAGCGTCGTGCCCACGTATTCAAACCCGCGCTCCCGAGCCACGCGGCACGCCTCGGCCAGACGCAGGGCATAGCACGCGCGACAGCGACGGGGCCGATCGGCACCCATCGGGGCCACGCCGGCCTCCCAGCGCTCGCGATCCTCCCCGGCCTCGATGAGCTCGATGTCGCCGTCGGCACACCACCGGCGCAGCTCGTCCAGGCGACGCTGCCATTCATTGTGCGGCTGAATATTGGGGTTGGTCCAGCAGATCGTGGGTTCAAACCCCTCTTCGCGCAGCAAGCGAACCGGCTCAAGCGAGCACGGCGCACAGCAGGCGTGCAGCAGCAACGGCTTCATCAGCATCTCCTCCTCTGCAATGATTTTTTAATCCCCATTACAGTTTGAGTCGTCCGAAAGGGCGGCTCTTTTCCGTTGC